>CANCRO010000033.1 GCA_947380605.1 Chitinophagaceae bacterium | reverse complement strand
TTCGAGACCACCACTAATTTCTAATGCAATAAATTTCGTCGCATCTTTTCTTGTGCGCTCAATAAAACCTGTTACTGTTACCATTTTTTTAAGTTTTGAATTGTGAATAAATGAAAATGAGTTCCCTTACACTCGGACCTAGGAGGGTGATTCGGTTGCTCAAGTTCTGGGAGGGGTTTCAGGCGGGAGTAACCTACCCTCTCATGTACACAAAAAAATTCCAGGTATACAGAAATAATTGAAATCGTTATTTATATGGAGGAATATGGGGGGCTACTAACAAATTCAATTATTGAATGGGGTAGTTGAAAAAGTGGCTAGGGGTAGAAAATTTTAAATGAAAAGCTATATATATTATACTGTTAAAGTAATTTCAAAATTTGAAAAGTGGAATGATTTGGGCTAGAGGGTGTGTACACATCTCTCCTCCACATACAAGATCTGCCAACATACAAATCTGCCATGTACTTAATTTGAGAATTATTTTAGGAAATAACGTAGTTAGTTATAGGAAGGAACAACTAATTCAGGAGACTAGGGAATTAGCATTTTCTTTCCGATTTGTAGCTGTGTTTTCCAAAAATGTATGCAAAATGTATGCAACAAAAAAGGGTTTAAGAAATTTTAGTTTCCTAAACCCTTGATTATCAGTGTGGGAGTTGACGGGGTCGAACCGCCGACCCTCTGCTTGTAAGGCAGATGCTCTAAACCAACTGAGCTAAACTCCCTTTTTTATTTCGGACTGCAAAGATAGGGGGATAATTATTTCTGCAAAATATTTTATCAGTTAATTTGGGCTAATTCATATAAATAGAGCCATTAAACAACCTTATCCCTTCCTTCGCAATAGCAAAGCCACTAGCTCAAATGCTCTGCCCTTCTAATGGAGGGAGCTTTAACAAAATCACGGGGGTATTTTTTGATATATCTCCACAATATACCTGCAAAACCTGCATAATCTTTTAAATGTATACCACGGCTTTTTAGCGCCACCGCAAAGGCTAAGCCGAAACTTACTGCGAAATTTAAAAAGCCAATCGCCGCTACCCCCAACAAAGTATACCATATTTCATTGGCACTCACCTGATGATTCAAGCCCAAAAAACCAATGGCCGTATTGGCCGCTGAAATAGTAATATGCCTAATATCAAAGGGAATACCGAAAATTTTGCCAAAAAAACCCGCCATACCCAAAAAGAAACCTAAGGAGATATTACCTATCAAAGAGCCTAAATTATTTTCTAAATAATGAATGATTTTATACCGCCTTTTTTCACTAAAATTTCTTTTAAAAGAATCCAAACTGCGAAGCCTTTCGGCTATCTTACCATACACCACATAATTTTCTACATAACCGGCAACTAGTCCACTCAAAAACAAAAAGAAACCAGTAAAACAAGCATATAAAAGTGCCAAAGAATGAAAAGGCTGCTGGTCAGTTAATAACTTATTTGCCACTTCCCCCGACGCAATTAAAGTACCTGTTGACTGAAAATAAAGCCAGGCAAGTAAATAGGTCAATGGGAAAACGATTATCAAATTACCCGCAAAGGAAGCTAGCTGCGTTCTACAAACTTTTGCAATAGTGATCGCCAAGTTCCTAAAATCTGGTTCCGCATTTTCTTTGTTTACATCAAAAGAACCCGCCACATGATTGGCGGTATAGGCCGGCTGCTTAGTCGCTAAAGTAGAACCGGTATCCTGAATTAAAATAAACCCAAGTGAATAGTTCGTACTATAGAGAAATCCCTGCCAGAAGGGAGCCAAGGACATCTTAGCTAATAAATTTTTACAAATCCCAATAAATGAAATAATGACTCCCCCACCCATCGCACTTCTAAACATTCTCCAAAATTCCTTTCTTGTAGTCGTGATAAACTTCTCCCCCGTTCTGCCGCCATGCTCTGCAATTTGATAGGCTAAGTAACTGGTATTTTCACTCAAAAATTCTTTGATAGAATTCTTGCAGTTCTCATTATGGACGACCATTTTAAAATAATCTACAAAACGTTCTGTGTTAAAATGATTGTCTGAATCTAGTACATCCAAAATAATAAATAACCGATCGATCTGCTGCTGCAAACGAGTTAAAATATAGGTCTGTGCCAAACTAGTGCCATAGATCATTCGCTGCTCCCTAATCCAATGGATACTTTGATTACAATTGTGTAAAGTCTCTGTAATAGTAGTAAACAGGATAGTTTGATTAGCTATTGCTTGTCCAGATTTACTTTGAAAAAGGTATTCATTTACCAACCTGTTTTGTTCTAAAAAAGGAAAGACCGCATCGCCTGGATTTTCATACCGATGCATAATTTCTTTTTCCAAACCAAGCGTTGTAATGCGATAGCTCAGTAATTGTAAGGCTTGCTGCAACTGCTTTATTAATCCTGGCTCAGTCAAACTGATCTGAATACCCAATCCTTCAAAGAATTGTTTCCACAAATCTGGATCCATTCCTTCTACCCAATGGAAATCGTTTTTTTTGTAAAAAATTTTATTGATTACATACAAAAAATTATCGGGTGCTTGTAATTCCGGAAGGAACTTGTGTTTAATCTTACCTAGCAATTCCTGCACCAATCCACGACTACTCACAATTCCATTCTCGGTAAGTGCTATGACAATATTAGTTTTTAAAAATTGGGAAAGTAGCGCCTTACGTAATCCAAATAGAGCCGTTCTATCTTGGCTCAACTGATACAATTGCGCTTTAAATCTCCATTCTGCTTGCTCTATATCCTTTGGGTTATCTGGTCTTATCTTATCTATCAATTCAACTAAAACTCCTAAACTACGGTTAGCCGCGTATAGGGGTAATACAACAGCCCGCTGCTTCTCAGGCAGCTTTGAAGAATGCTTATTTCTTTTCCTAATTCCTAACATGGGCTGGGTTGAACGAATGGTATGAATGTAAATTTATTCCTTTTAAAAATGTAAAGACAAAGAGAATCAACAAAATGTTGCTTTACTTTTCATTTACTACAATAATTCAGCCTATTTTTACATTCTATTACTTATGACGACCGACAACGAAACAAAACTTCAAGAAGAAGTCGAAACCATTACTGCCATTCAACATTCCTATAGCCTCATTGTTTGGAATGATGAAGTAAACTCTTTTGATTGGGTGATAGAAACCCTCATACAGGTATGTGGACATTCCAAGGAACAAGCTGAACAATGTGCTATCATCATTGATAGTAAAGGAAAATACTCCGTTAAAGAAGGTGAATACGATGTACTTAAACCGATGTGTGATGCCATTACCGATAGAGGAATTGGCGCTACCATTGAAGTAGTGGCTAATTAAATCCTTACCCCTAGTCACCTCAAATAGACTGCTAAGAAATTTTAACTTTACACCATGGTATTACTGAACAATGACCTACTCTTTCCGCCTGTTTCTATGGCCGATGAAGAGGGTGTTCTGGCTATTGGTGGAGACCTGAGCACTGAGCGACTTTTGCTGGCCTACCGCAGTGGTATTTTTCCCTGGTACAGTGAAGGCGATCCAATAGTTTGGTGGAGCCCTGATCCTCGTTTTGTACTTTTTCCAGAAAAAATTAGAATTACTAAAAGCATGCAAACCGTTTTAAACAACGGTAAATTCCGATTCACCACTAACCGTGCCTTTTCTACCGTAATCCAAAATTGTAAAACTGCTCCTCGAAAAGAACAAGAGGGAACCTGGATATCACCTGCTATTCAAGAAGCCTATATCAAACTTCATGAGCTTGGCTATGCACATAGCGCTGAAGCCTGGCATAATGGAGAATTAGTAGGCGGACTTTATGGAATAAGATTGGGTAACCTTTTTTTTGGTGAAAGCATGTTTAGCAAAGAAAGTAATGCTAGCAAATTTGCATTCATACATTATGTCCGTCAGTTACAAAAAGAAAAGGTTTCATTAATTGATTGCCAAGTATATACTGCTCATCTCGAAAGCCTAGGTGCTAAAATGATTTCAAGAGAAAAATTCATTACGCTGATTAATGAGAATTTATAGATCGCTTCCCCTGATTTTTTTAATCCTTTTTTAAAAATATTTAGGCACAAAAAAAACGCAGGTAATAATTACCTGCGTTACTATACAATTTATTTTTATCTAAGAACCACAGCTCACACAACCATCTTCCATACTACAAGTAGGTCCTGAGAAATCAGTATTGATATCATCCAAATTATTCTTATTTTCTGGAGTAGCATCAATTTGTGGAATCACTGGCGCCATCTCTTCACTACCTTGTTTTTCAATAGTAAACTGTACCGCCTGAGTAGCCGCTTGTGAGCGCAAATAATACATACCCGTTTTAAGTCCTTTCTTCCAGCCATAGAAATGCATAGAAGTAAGTTTAGAAATACTTGGACTGTCAACAAATAAATTAAGGGATTGCGACTGACAGATAAACGCTCCTCTGTCGGCTGCCATATCAATTAAATTACGTTGCTTAATTTCCCAAACTGTTTTATACAATTCTTTGATATCGTCCGGTATTTCTTTAATATTTTGAATAGATCCGTTCGCGGCAATGATTCTGTTTTTCATATCATTATTCCACAAGCCCAAACTAATCAAGTCTTTCAACAAATGCTTATTTACAATAATAAATTCACCACTCAATACCCGTCTAGAATAAATATTAGAAGTGTATGGTTCAAAACATTCATTGTTACCCAAAATCTGAGAAGTAGATGCAGTAGGCATTGGCGCCAACAATAAGCTATTTCTAACCCCGTGCTCCATCACTTCTTTTCTTAAGCTTTCCCAATCCCAGCGAGTAGAAGGTGCTACATTCCACATGTCAAATTGGAACTGACCTTTTGATAAAGGAGATCCTTGGAAAGTTGAATAAGGTCCTTCCTTAATAGCTAGATCCTTACTAGCTGTCATTGCAGCAAAGTAAATAGTTTCAAAAATATTCTTATTCAATAGTTTGGCTAAATCACTCTCAAATGGAAGACGCAATAATATAAATACATCAGCTAATCCTTGAACACCTAATCCAATCGGACGATGACGAAGATTTGAATTTCTAGCTTCTTCAACAGGATAATAGTTATTATCAATGATCTTATTCAAATTAAGCGCAACCTGATAAGTTACATCATATAATTTCTGCTGATCAAAACTACCATTGATTACAAAACGTGGTAGGGCGATAGAAGCCAAATTACAAACGGCTACTTCATCCGGACTAGTGTATTCAATGATCTCTGTGCAAAGGTTACTACTCTTAATGGTACCTAGATTTTGCTGATTGCTCTTGCTATTAGCAGCATCTTTATACAACATATAAGGTGTACCTGTTTCAATTTGAGAATCTAAAATAGCAAACCAAAGTTCTTGTGCTTTAATTGTTTTTCTTGCTCTTCCTTCAGCCTCATATTTTGTGTACAATGCATCAAAAACTTCTCCATGACAATCACTCAATCCAGGCGCTTCGTTAGGGCAGAACAAACTCCATTCGCCATCCGCTTCTACTCTTTTCATAAACAAATCGCAAATCCACAAAGCATAGAATAAGTCTCTTGCCCTCATCTCTTCTTTACCATGATTTTTTCTTAAATCAAGGAAAGAAAAAATATCAGCATGCCATGGTTCAATATAAATTGCAAAAGCACCTTTGCGTTTTCCACCTCCTTGATCAACATAACGAGCCGTGTCATTAAATACTCTCAACATTGGTACAATACCATTACTGGTTCCATTAGTACCACCAATATAACTACCCGTAGCTCTGATATCATGAATAGCTAAACCTATTCCTCCAGCACTTTGAGATATTTTAGCTGTCTGTTTTAACGTGTCATATATACCATCAATGCTATCCTCTTTCATGGTAAGCAAAAAGCAACTGCTCATTTGCGCCTTAGGTGTGCCGGCATTAAACAAAGTAGGCGTTGCATGAGTAAACCAACGCTCACTCAATAAATTATAGGTAGCGATTACGCTTTCGATATCAGCTTTATGAATACCCAATGCCACCCTCATAAACATATGCTGAGGACGTTCTACTATTTTTCCGTCTATTCTAAGTAGGTAAGATTTTTCAAGGGTTTTAAATCCAAAATAATCAAAAGCAAAGTCACGATCATAAATAATCGTACTATCTAATAATTCAGCATTCGCATCAATTGCTTGCCAAACATCATCCGCAATTAAAGGTGTCTTTTTACCGTTTTTCTTATCTACATATAGATACAAGTTCTTCATCGTTTCCGAAAAAGACTTGATGGTGTTTTTATGTAAGTTACTTACAGCAATTCTAGAAGCAAGAATTGCATAATCAGGATGTCTAGTTGCTAATGAAGCAGCTGTTTCAGCAGCAAGGTTATCCAACTCTGTCGTAGGTACACCAGAATAAATACCCTCAATTACTTTTTTTGCTACATCAATTGGATTAACCAAAGGACTTAGACTGTAGGACAACTTTTCAATACGGGCCGTTACCTTATCAAATTTGATGGATTCGGTCTTGCCATTTCTTTTAATTACGTGCATAAATTTCTAAACTTTATATCGAGGGTTAGTAGTACTTGTTTTTTGCTTTCAAAAAGGAAAACTAATTATTAAAATGAAAAGATTCATTGAAATGATTTCCACAGGTGTTAATTACTTTTAGAAATCTTCTTCCAATGAAAAGGCCTGCGACTCCTTAGAGCCCATCACGCCTGCTTTTTGATAATCCCCTACCCTTTTTTCAAAGAAATTGGTTTTACCCTGCAGGGAAATCATCTCCATGAAATCGAAGGGATTGGTCGCATTAAACATCTTAGGATAACCTAGTTCAGCTAGCCAACGGTCGGCTACAAACTCGATATATTGCTGCATTAATTTAGCATTCATTCCAATCAATGCTACAGGAAGCGCTTCGCTTACGAATTCCTTTTCGATGGTAACGGCATCTGCAATGATTTCAAACACCGCCTCTTTGCTCAATTTTGTTTCTAGCATACTATACAATAGACAAGCAAATTCACAATGCAACCCCTCATCACGACTAATTAATTCATTGCTAAATGTCAAGCCTGGCATCAAACCTCTCTTCTTCATCCAGAAGATAGAACAAAAACTTCCACTAAAGAAAATACCTTCTACCGCAGCAAAGGCAACCAAGCGCTCAGCAAAATTTCCATTTTCAATCCAACGTAAAGCCCATTCTGCTTTTTTCTTTACTGCTGGAACGGTATCAATCGCATGAAACAAGCGATCTTTTTCTTTCGGATCTTTAATATAATTATCAATCAATAAAGCATAGGTTTCCGAATGGATATTTTCCATCATAATTTGAAATCCATAAAAACACCTTGCTTCTGGAAGCTGAACCTCACTCATGAAATTAACCGCTAGGTTCTCATTTACGATTCCATCACTAGCCGCAAAAAAAGCCAAAATATGAGAAATAAAATGACGCTCACCATCATTCAATCCATCCCAATCTTTCTGATCGCTACTCAAATCAATTTCCTCTGCAGTCCAAAAACTGGCTTCATGCTTTTTATACATTTCCCAAACCTTTGGATACTTGATAGGCAGAATAACAAAACGATCTTTGTTTTCTCTTAATAGTAATTCGTTGCTAGTGTTGTTTGACATAATGGGTATAGTTATTACTTGTTTATAAAAACACAATCGCTACAATCGCGCGTCGCTGAAAAATTTAAAAAAATCGCCTCGGCTTCGCTACTATTTTGACTGTGAAAATTTCCTATCAATTGCCCCACTTTAAAGTCTATCGGTCACTTCGGTTAATCGATGAAAAGAGCTTGCATTTACAAATCGAGCCTTTTCACCCACCTACCTCATAAAACCAACCAAACTTTAAATAAAGGGGGAATACAATAATACTATCAGTTTCAATTCTTAAAATGAAAAGTTAATAACACAATTTGTTAATATCCTTTGGAACCTTTGCGCGCATTGTATTCTATCAAAATCACCGATTTTTTACACATTTTTAACACCAATTGGGTATAAAAAAATCATGAAATATTGAACAAACTTACTTCCACCCTTTTCGAGCCCTCAATACCTATAAAAAATCACCTTCCAAACCTTTGCTTAAGGGCTACTAGCGCATCATCCATGGGTAAATCTGCTCCTTTCTGAACGGGGTTATTTTGCCGCTGAATCGGACGCTTTTGTCCCCCAGTTGCGGGTGCCGTCATTTGTTTGATAGAAAGGCCAATCCGCTTTCTCACTATATCCACCTCCATTACTTTCACCTTTACCTGCTGGTTGAGCTTTAATACCTCGTTAGGATCGGTAATATATTGATGGGAGATTTCTGATACATGTACCAAACCGTCCTGCTTTACCCCTATATCCACGAAGGCTCCAAATCGGGTAATATTAGTAACCACTCCCGGTACTTCCATCCCTACTTTAACATCATCGATACTGAAGATATTCGCAAATTCAAAAGCTTGAGCTTCGCTCCTTGGATCTAGTCCTGGCTTTTTTAATTCATTCAAAATATCTTGAATAGTTAATTCACCAATTTGCTCCGTTGCATATTTTTTTGCATTCACTGTTTTTAATAACGCTTCCTTACCTATCAGGGCTTTTACCTCCACCCCTAATTCCTTGGCTATCATTTCCACCAATGGATAGGCCTCTGGATGAACTGCACTTTGATCGAGTAAATCATCCCCTTCCGGAATACGCAAAAAACCTGCACACTGCTCAAAAACTTTACCGCCCAAACGAGGCACTTTCAACAATTGCTTCCTACTGCTGAACTTACCAATTTCATTTCGATACTTAATAATATTTTCCGCTACTGTACCCCCAATTCCACTCACATAACTCAATAAATGTTTACTAGCTGTATTTAAATTAACCCCTACATTGTTAACACAACTAACCACGGTTGCGTCTAGCCGCTCCTTCAATCGAAACTGGTTCACATCATGCTGATACTGGCCCACACCAATACTTTTGGGGTCTAGCTTTACCAACTCTGCCAATGGATCCATCAACCTTCTTCCAATACTAACCGCCCCTCTCACCGTAATATCTTCATCAGGAAACTCTTCGCGCGCAATTTCGGAAGCAGAATAAATGGATGCCCCGTCCTCATTGACCAAAAACACGGGTAAACCAAGATTTAATTTCTTTATAAATTGTTCTGTTTCCCTACCCGCAGTTCCATCACCAATTGCAAATACTTCAATGCCATATTGCTGAACCAAATTTTTAATTTTTATTTCTTCTGCTGCTACCCGATTATTTTCATGCGGAAAAATCAAGTCTGTTTTTTGAAGTCCTCCTTTCTCATCCAGACAAACCACCTTACAACCAGTTCGGTAACCTGGATCTATTGCCAAAATACGCTTACCTCCAATGGGAGCACTTAATAATAACTGACGTAAATTCTCAGCGAAAACATTAATAGCATCCTCATCTGCTTTTGCTTTCAAGTTGGTTCTAAACTCAGTTTCTAAACTAGGCTGCAATAATCTTCTGTAAGCATCCTTGGCTGCTTTTTTAATTTGATCACTGCAAGAACTCATACCTTTTATATAAATTGATTCCAGTATTTCGATGGCATTCTCTTCTGCTGGTGAAATAGTAATTCTTAAATAACCTTCCAAAAACCCTCTTAACACTGCCAAAATTCTATGAGAGGGTATTTTAGCAATCAACTCAGAAAAATCGAAGTAATCCTTATACTTAATACCTGTAGTCTCTTGATCTGTTATCACCTTACTTTGAATAGTAGCCGCCACTTCAAATAATTTTCTCAATTTGGCTCTTACCTGTGCATCTTCATTAATCAGTTCTGCTATAATATCCCTTGCGCCCTGCAAAGCCGCCTCTGCATCCAATACATTTTCTGTTATAAAAGTTGCAGCAACAGCAATTACATCAATATTATTTTGCTCCAATAATAAATTAGCTAATGGCTCAAGACCTTTAGCCCTTGCCGTTTGCGCCTTGGTAGTCCGCTTGGGTTTATAAGGAAGATAAATATCTTCCAGCGCTGCAAGTGTAGTCGCCGCATCAATTGTAGCCTGCAAGGCTGGCGTCATTTTTTGCTGCTCAGTAATTGTCTTTTCTATAAACAATTTTCGGTCAGTAAACTCTTTCAAAAACTTCAACTCATCTTGTATCTGCTGAATCTGCACCTCATCTAAGGCTCCCGTTTTGTCTTTACGATATCGAGCAATAAATGGAATCGTTGCCCCTTCGGCAAACAAAGCTAAAACAGCTTCAACCTGTTGTAATTTTATAGATAACTTTTGTGCAATAGGCTGAACGAATGCTGACATAATTGATTGGCTTTTTTTATTAGGGGTGCGAAAGTAATGGTGTGCAATGAAAGAAAAAAATTCAAGATTTAAAAGGAAAAGACTATTAATGAATACCCCTTATTTTAAAAATCTCCTAATACCCTGACGCTATTGATTCTTCATCTTTTTTATTTTTTAAAAATATTTTTTTTCTGCCTATTTTTTCACCTGCTTAATTGACAACCGATTCAAACCCAACATCAACTTTGCAAACTAACTCGCTTATGCGGATACTGTGTTGCAAAGGAATAAATGCTTTTACGAATGGTATCATTATCTTGATACGGAACTAACAAGCTTTTAATTTCTTTTGCACTATAGAGCTGCATTGATGTAGGTAAATATCCCATACCCCAAAAACAGCCTCTTTCAATTAATAGGCAAAGTTTCTCCGCCTCATTTCTCCCTACATCCACTACAGCAAAAGTGGGCAGCTGTTCTTCTAAAGCGTCCAGTAGCTTTGCTATTTTTAAATTGTACAATGAGGGGGATTCCAAACTTGCTTTATCATCGTTGGTAAAAGGTGTTTTATCAATGAAACAAAGTTTTTCATTCAATTCAAATTGCTGCACTATTTTTTTTAACATTGCCCAACCTTCCCTCAGTAAATTAAATGAATACAAAGAAGGAATATTTTTTTTCTTTTTATCTATCACCAATCGCTGATATCCACCTCCATCTTGATACATATACAATGCATACTTTTGAGTAGGCTTTTTTTGACTGGTATTATGCTTAGGCCAAAGCTTTTTTATCTCTGTACTTTCTAAAACGATGGCTTCTAATTCTGTAGCACATGATTGATAAGTTATTTTAAATATAGTCCTTATTAATTGCTGCCTTTTTTTATCTGCATCTTGATGGGTAAAATGACTACTCACTCTCTTCTTTATATTGATTGCCTTGCCAACATAAATGATAGTATCCTTTTCATCATGAAAATAATATACCCCCGGTCCTGTGGGAAGATCCATTATTACGGAGGAAGATAAATTCATAGGAAGCCACTGCTCCCCAGATTTTTTTTTCAACATCTCATTAATATACTTGTCTGCACCATTCGCTAAATAATGTTCAAAAAGTAGCACCGTTGCCTGCGCATCTCCCCCTGCCCGATGCCTATTTTCAATGGGTAAATCTAGTGTCCGACAAAGTTTACCCAGACTATAAGAAGGTAATCCAGGAAATACCTTTCTCCCTAAACGCACGGTACATAATTTTTTAACGTTTAGCTCATACCCCGCCACTTTCAAATGGTGATGAATAAAAGAGTAATCAAAGTTTACATTATGCGCAACAAAAATTTGATCCTTAAGTATGTCAAATAATGTAGGTGCAATTTCTTCAAAGACATGCGCAGAGGCAACCATGGCATTATTGATTCCAGTAAGGGCAGTAATATAGCTCGGTATATTTTGTTGAGGATTAATAAGTGTTTCGAAATGTTTTATTATCCGACTGCCATCATGAATAAAAACGGCAATTTCGGTAATCCCAAATGCTGAAGCATGACCTCCGGTGGTTTCAATATCTACAATTGCATACATAGAATAGCAAATATAGAAATACTAAATAAATTAGCAAAATTATTATTTGGCCAATGGGCTGATTTTAAGCAACGTTGTTTTAAGTCAATAGATGGAAGTGACAGATTGATTATAAAATAACCATCCGGGCAGCTAGCCATTATTTTTATTTACTTTTGCCCCTACTTATGGCCATTCATGTTGAAAAATACAAATACTTACAAGACCAACTCAATGGCAAGGCTACTCTAGTAGCCGTATCCAAAACAAAACCCCTAGAGGACATACAGGCCTTATATCATTTAGGTCATCGCGATTTTGGAGAAAATTATGTACAAGAATTGGTAGACAAAGCAGCGCTTTTACCTAAAGACATTCGTTGGCATTTTCTAGGTCATCTGCAAAGTAATAAGGTGAAATATATTGCTCCCTTCGTTCATTTAATTCATGGGGTAGATAGTTTATCACTACTGAAGGAAATCGATAAACAAGCCGCTAAAAACAATCGCATCATTGACTGTCTTCTCCAAATCCATATTGCAAAAGAAGAAACCAAATTTGGTTTTGACCCCAGCGAATTAATCGCATTGCATGAATTTACCCAATGGAAAAATGTAACCATTGTTGGATTAATGGGTATGGCTTCCTTCAGCGATGATAAGGATTTAGTTAAAAAAGAATTTGCCGATCTAAAATCTTTATTTGACGCTAATAAAAAATCTTCCGATAAAATATCTACTGCGAATACAACTGAAACAAACAATTTTCAATTCACTATTCTCAGTATGGGAATGAGTGGTGATTACGAAATTGCACTAGAACAGGGTACTAATATGGTTAGGATCGGAAGCTTACTTTTTGGTGAAAGAAATTACAAGCCCTAATGCCTCAAGAAATTATTTTACTCTGTATCGCAGCATTTGCTGCAGGCTTTATTGATGCCATTGTGGGCGGTGGTGGATTAATACAAACTCCTGCTACCTTAATTACTTTACCTCAATATCCAGTGGCCACCTTATTGGGCACCACTAAAATCCCCTCATTCATTGGCACTTCAATGGCGGCTTGGCAATATGCTCGCAGGGTTCAATTAAGATGGAAATTACTGGCTATGATGTGCAGCATTGCTTTAATAGCTGCTTATGCAGGATCCAAGACTGTTTCTATTGTTAGCAATACTTTTATGAAACCCATCATCTTTGGAGTACTTGTTGCCGTAGCCATTTATACCTACTCAAAAAAAAACTTTGGTACTAATACCTCCCAAACAAAGTCACCAAAAAACGAATGGCTGATAGCTGCCTCCTTCGCATTACTGATCGGATTTTATGATGGATTTATTGGTCCAGGCGCTGGAAGCTTTTTAGTACTCTTTTTTATAAGCGCACTTGGGTTTGATTTTCTTAGAGCGAGCGCACATGCCAAATTTGTAAATCTTGCTACCAATATGGGCTCGATTATTTTTTTCAGCAGTAATGGCCACATCCTATATCAATATGCCCTCCCAATGGCAATCTGTAATTTTACTGGTTCCATTCTTGGAACAAGACTAGCGATTTTAAAAGGCAATTCTTTTATCAGAACATTTTTTTTAATTGTAGTAATTGGAACAATTATTCGTTTTGGTTATGATATTTTTTTTAAAGCCTGACAGAATTATTGTAATACAAATTGAAGGTTTGGCTATCAGTAGATTTTATTTTTTAATAGAGCATCTTCCCCTCCCACGATATGCAATTGATTTCAATTCAATGAACAGATTGTTATAGTAATGGAAATATTTTGTTAAAGAATTCAGTCGCTCTAAATATTTTAATGAAGTGGTGCAAGATTTGGTATTAAACGAATAACTTTGACAAGACTTATCAGAAATTATGTCCGCTACATTCGAAGCTGAAAAAAATAAAAAAGCACTTGCCTATACCATTGCTATCTGTGGCACCCTACTGCTATTAGCTTTTTTAATCAGCTGGCCCATTCTTCAACCGCCTGTTCCAATAGCGCAAGACTTACTAGAAATTAACCTTGGTAATAATGAGGAAGGAATGGGTGAAATTCAACCGCTAATCAAAGGTGAAAAGGCTCCTTCACAAGAGGTTACTGCTCCTGCTCCATCAAATGAATCTCCAAAGCCAGCAGAAGCTAAGGAAATTAAACCAGATGAAAATGCAGAAGTAAATGCAGCTCCTATTGCTAAAACAGAAAAGAAAATTCTGAAAAAAAAGATTGAAATCAAGCTAGATAAAAAAATTGTAAAAAAAATTAAGACTACTCCCATCATTGCCCCACCTTCACCTAAACCGGCTAAACCTAAGCTTACCTATTATGGGCCAGGAACTGGAAAAGGCAATGGTGCAACTGAAGACAATGGATACCGATATCAAGGTAATAAACCCGGTGGAAAAGGGGATGCAGGAGATCCTTCAGGTAAACCTGATAGTTATGGAAACAGTCCCGGAGGCAAAACAGGTATTAGCGTGACGAAAGGGGTTCGTCCAATAAACCTACGAGACCTAAGATTTGAAGATGATTTCAATGAAAATGCGGTCGTATTTCTAGATATTAAATACAGTGCTTCAGGTAATTTTATAAGCAGTGTAATAGCTAAAGGAACCACTACTTCAAAATCAACCATCATTAGCATTGCGAAAAGAAAAGCGGCAGAATTAAAATTTCCACCAAGTAATGACAGCGGCATTTCTACCGTAGTATTCAATTTCAAAATTCAGAATTAAATTTCTCCTATCCAATACTAATGGCAATTAGTTTTGGATAGGTTTTATATTTGCAGTAATGACCTACCTAGAAACAGTAGAATATTTATTTTCTCAGCTACCCATGTATAGTAGGATTGGTGCAGCGGCCTACAAAGAAGATCTTCATAACGCTATCGCCATCTGTGAAGCACTAGATAATCCTCAAAAAAAATTCAAGAGCATTCACATTGCTGGTACCAATGGAAAAGGTAGCACTAGTCACATGCTTGCTTCCATTTTACAAAAAGCAGGCTACAAAACTGGTTTATATACTTCCCCTCATTTAAAAGATTTTAAAGAACGGATTAAAATAAATGGCGAAATGGTGAGTGAACCATTTGTAATTGATTTTGTAAAAAGAACCCATCCTTTAGTAGAAAAAATACAACCTTCTTTTTTTGAATTAACCATGGCGATGGCATTTGATTACTTTGCTCAACAAGAAGTAGATATTGCCATCATTGAAACAGGTTTGGGTGGAAGATTGGACAGTACGAACATTATTAAACCCATTCTGTCTGTCATCACTAATATAGGATTTGATCACATGAATATTTTAGGAGATACACTAGTTAAAATTGCAGGCGAAAAAGCAGGTATTATTAAGCAATCGGTGCCTGTAGTAATTGGAGAATATATTCAGGAAACTAAATATGTATTTGAAACAAAAGCAACAGAGTGTAATGCGCCCATTTACTTTGCGCAAAACGACTATTCAATAGCTGATTGTAAAGATGGCCTTCGTCAACTCGATTGCGCCATTATTGATAAAGAAAATAATGAAAAAACTTTTTACTCACTCGACCTCAATGGCCACTACCAATTAAATAATTTATTGACCATACTTTGTGTAGAAAAAGAATTGAAAAAACAAGGATATATTATCCCGAAAGAAATTAAAATAGAGGCACTAGCTAATGTAAAAAAATTAACTGGATTACATGGAAGATGGGAGTTGATAGCCGAAAACCCCTTCCTAGTGATAGATGTGGCGCACAATGAAGATGGAATGAAGCAGTTGCTTTCTCAAACCGAAATCTTTCTAGCATCGATTCATAGTGGTACTTTAAAAAATAAATTACATTTTGTTCTGGGTATGGCTAAAGACAAAGAATTATCAAAGGTGTTAACCTTACTACCAAAAGATGCAAATTATTATTTCACTGCTGCCCATATACCAAGGGCAATCCCTTCAAATGAGTTGATGATAAAAGCTACCGAATTGGGTTTACAAGGTTTTCATTTTGAAGATGTAAATGAAGCCATTCGAGCAGCTAAAAACAGCGCCATTCAGAATGACCTCATTATCGTTTGTGGAAGTGTTTTTTTAGTAGGAGAAGTAAAAGAAGAATTGATTTAAAATACATTTTTTAAAGATCGATAGTCCAAATGAAATAAATCAACCAATTTTAAAACCTTTCGCTACAAAACATACCCATGGCTAGAATAAAAATTGATTTCCCCCACCCCGTTATTGCAGCAATAAAATTAAAAGTTCGAATCGGAGACATCAATTATGGAAACCATGTTGGTAATGATTCCTTCGTATCATTGATACATGAGGCACGAATACAGTGGTTACAACAAAACAACTTTAGTGAAATGGATGCGGGTGGAACAGGACTCATCATGGCAGACCTAGGAATTGAATTTAAGAGAGAGGCCTATTATGGAGAAGAAATTTTAATTGAAATTGCAGCAGGCGAAATAGCTAGGGTAAGCTTTGAACTTTTCTATCAACTCAGTACCGAAAGAAACCAGGAAAAAGTAATATTAGCTAAGGCAAAGACAGGGATGGTATGCTATCAATATGAACTTAAAAAAACTGTAAGTGTTCCCGATAGTTTACAACAAATATTACAAGCAAAATAGTTTAGAGATTATTCCAAATTTTCCAACTTGCCTCTGCCTGTATCAATAACATGTCATATCCATTTTCTGTGATAGCGCCACGCTCTTCTCCCTTTTGTAAAAAAAGTGTTTTAGCAGGTTTGTAAACCAAATCATATAAATAATGTTGAGGGCTAAGTAAATGATAAGGTATTTCAGGAGCTGAGTTTTCATTAGGATGCATTCCCACCGGCGTACAATTAATTATTACCGAATAGTCAGACATCATCTTTTGATCAATAGCATTATAAGGAATAAAATTTCCTTTCAAACCAACTTGCCGGGTAACAATCAAAAATTCGATTCCGAGCTTTTCCAATACATATTGCACGGCCTTAGATGCACCGCCCGTTCCTAGCACCAATGCCTTATTATGATGGTATTCTATTCGTTTGCAAAAGGATTGTTCAAAGCCAATAATATCAGTATTGTAGGCAATTAGTTTATTTCCTGAAATTTTAATACTGTTAGTAGCGCCAATTTTTTTAACCTCATCCGATTGCTCTGTCACAAATTGAAGTACCTGTTCTTTGTAGGGAATAGTAACCCCCATTCCTAAAAGTTGTGGATTAGCAGCGAGTAAGTGGGGGAACTCTTCAATTGTAGGAATGGGAAATGATTCAAAATAAGCATCTTCAATTCCCTCCCGCTCAAATTTTTCAGTGAAATATTGTTTAGAAAAAGAATGACCCAAAGGATAGCCTATTAAACCATATAGTTTCATTCTCCTATTATTTGTTGAGATATAATTCAAATGTATCTCCTCTTAATCCAATGCGCATAGTCTCCAATGCAATCACTTCATTAGGAGCAATATTTCCTAGATTTACATTACATCCAATGAGTTCAAGAAAATAAAGCTGCTGAGCCTTTTGTGGTGCTTCCCACAAAATTTTTTGTTCTGGTATCTGGGTAAGTATTTCTTGTACCAACCCTTCTCTCACTTCTCCTGAACCACGATAAATACCTACGTTGCCCGCTTCCCTTGCTTCTGCAATTACATAGGTAGAACCCGCTTCTAATTCAGCCCGCATTAATTCAATCCATTTGTATGGTGGAATAATATGAGCTGCATCCTTGCTCCCCACTTCACTCAAAACAGTTCCATACTTGGTCAATTTTTCTATATATCCGCATTTTTCAGCATGAGGAATAGAAATTGAACCATCACTTACTTCCATGTAACTGATGCCAAATTCCTTGCAAACATTAATATAATCTTCAAATTGATTTCTTATTAAAAAAGCTTCAAACAAAGTGCCTCCAAAATAAACAGGTACATCGTAGGATCTATAAACTTCTAGTTTTTCTTTCAAAGTAGGCGTGACATAAGATGTGCCAAAACCTAATTTTACAACATCTACATGAGGATAAGATACGCTCATGAAATTTTTAGCTTCCTGAACACTCAATCCCTTATCCATCACCATTGTAATACCATGTTGACGAGGCCTTACAGTTCGTTCAGGCATTTGTGTTAAATTGAAATTCATATAGGATTTTTAATGAAGACGCAAATATAAACAAAGCGTATTAAATGAAAATTAAAGCAATTAAATTGATTTGCCTTTTTTAAAACGGGCAATCACATCTACCACCGACTGATTCTGCAATAAAGAAGGACTTAGTTCAATAAACTTTTTAATCAGTTTAGGATTTTTTTCCATTCCTAATTCTAATTGAAGGATCGCTTCCTTTGATTTACCAAGCGCAAATAAAAAGGCACTTTTATAATATATAAATATCGGTTTACTATTAGTTAAAACCATTGCATGATCTACATATTCCAATCCCTCTTCATAACACTTGGCATTATATAAGCACTTTAATAATTCCACCCAACCATTAACATTCTTAGGTTTCGTGCGGACCACATTTCCAAAATATTGAACGGCCTGTTCAATTTTCCCTTGCTCCATCAAACACTGACCCATTGCCAGATTAAATTCGGGCTGCATTTTATGAACTCTCATGGCGATCTGCAAATTCTTGATGGCGCTTTCCCAGGTTCCTTCATTCATATAGGTACAAGCTATTTTATAAAAAAGCTGGGTATCTTCTTGATTTAGGTGGGTAGCTTTTCGATAATTAGACCTTGCCTGTGCATAATTATGAAGCTTATCATAACAATGAGCAATCGCCTCGTAAATAACATCTTCTGGTCTAGCTAATTCTAGCACTTTTTGCAAAGCTTCAATCGCATCTTTATATTTCCTTAATCGCAAATAGGCATCCCCCATATTACGCCACGCATAGTCAAACTTTTCATCAATTGCAATAGCATACTTATAAGCATCAATCGCTTTCTCATATAACTTTATTCCCTGATAGGCAGCCGCTAAATTAAACCAAGCCAACTCACTAAAAGGATGCTCTTCAATAATCTGTTGGTGAAGCCGAATACCCTCTTCGTTTCTGCCAGTAAAGTCTGTCCAAAAACAAATTTTATACAACGCTTCTTCATTCAAGGGATCCTGCTCCAAGATCATTTTCATACAATCAAAAACCTTGTCAAAATTCTCGTAATCATCATGAACATCTGCTAGTTCAAAAAGAAGTTCTATCTTCTCTTCCCCTTCAAAAGAATCTAATGCAGTTTCCAAAACACTAGCCGCCTTACTATGTTGATCTAAAGCAAGTAAAGCATCTGTTTTTAAAATATACAGGTTGATATCTCTGTTATCCAGCAAAGCCGCCTGATCCAAAAAATAAAGTGCCTGTTTGTATTTTTTGCTTGCAATAAGCAAATCACATTTTTTCAGTAATAATGAGCTAGAATAAGGGTATTGCTCTACGGCAAACTCTGCAGCCTCTAGGGATTGCGCTAACTGATCTTTCTCGTCAAAATAGTCGATAATTTTCTCAAAAGCATCTTCGTCGATAAAGCTGTGACTAATACCAGTTTTGAGATTATGGTACTGGAGCAATAATTCTTTCAATTCTTCCCGATCTTGTCGATATGGGTAATTACTCATGGGCTAAGAGGTTGCTGTAAAATACGTCTTTTAAAGTAAAATTTCAATTTTTTAAGGCAGTTTTAAACCTTTTGACCTAAAAAAAGTCAAAAAACAAGAAAATTGATTCCTATCAAACAAAAATTAAATTATATTTGTACAAGTTAAACTTATTTAAATGAATACTTTCACCAAAAAACTACTCGCTTTTACTATACTTTTCAGTGTAGTTTCAGAAGCATTTGCCGATAGGGTATTTGGGAAAAAAATGAAAAATAAGATTACCCTAAATTTAAATATCCCATCTAACTTAAAGAACGCTATCGGATTTAATTTAAAAACTGGATTAGCCTATAAAGGAAGTTTATTAAGTTATCATGCTAATCAAGGAAGTGCGATTATTAACAACTCTATTTCTACTTACCAAAAAGGAAACACTATTTACATTGTTCCTTACAAAAACAAATTAACCGTTACCGAAATTAAACCAGGATATACCGGTATTAAAATCATCATCAGAAAATAATTAAATTTTATAATTAAAAAGCCCCTTAGTAAAATTCTGAGGGGCTTTTTAATTTCGGCTGTCTTATAAAAATTGTACTATAATATATAGATTATAATTACTCTCCTATTTTCCCTTTTTTAGTTTCTTCATAAGTCATCACTCGATATCCAGTTTGAGGATACTCAAATTTTAAGGCAGGCACTGTATTGAAATCAATAGAAGATAATTTATACTTAAAAAATAATTTAGCAGTCTCTAATTCATACTCTAAAGGAAAACCTGGTAAATTCAAAAAAGATCGGTCATATTCCTTATTGATAGCCACTAAATCAGGAGTATAAAAAACTGATAAGGATGATCCATCTTTCAATTTAGCAATCGCTTTTTTACAATTATAACCTCCCACTACTTTTGTTTCACTGGAATTTTCAAATACCAAACCTTCCAAATTTTTATTTTTTTCTTCCCAATTTTCCTTAGACAATAGAATCATTAACTTTTGACCGCTGTATTCTTTTAATATAGCGGCATTGCCTGTTTTAGAATTATAAATAGTCGTTTCAGTTCCTAGAGCAGTTTTCATATCGGTTCTACTAAGTCCTCCCTTTAAATATCTAGTGGAGGTAGCGCCAGCAAATCCTTCAGCTAATTTAATTTCTTTATTTCGAGACTGCAGAGAAATTTCATAAATAATAGTACCCTCTGAAATTGTTTTTTGAGCAAAGCAAATTACACTCTGCAGCATAAATACAAAAGAAATAAAGATGGTAATCGTTTTCATTTGACCCTGTTTTAATAAAGATAACAAAATCTTTTTCCAAACCAATTGAAAATTAAAACAGCCCGCAACGCTGATAGGCGGAAGCGGGCTGTTTTAATTTTACTGAATGGATTATTTTTTAGTTTTATTTTTTAAATCTTGAACCTTTTGATTGGCTTCCTGCATAGCTTGTATTTTTTCTTGAAGTTTACTTTGCTTTACAGGTTTTTTTCTATTGATTTCTATTTGCGCCAAAATCTTATCATGATCAATAATATATTTCTGAATAACAATTTGCAAAATAAGCGTAATGGTATTTGAAATAGTATAATACCATGTTAGTGCCGAAGGAAGATTATTAAATACCCCCAATAACATTACTGGAAATATATAAGGCATGTACTTCATCACAGGATTAGAATTATCCTGCATACTACTCATACTATAAATAGAAATAAGCAAACTAGTAAGCGTAGCTGTTATTGTAAACAAACTGATATGATCTCCATAAAAAGGAATGCTAAACGGTATGTTGTAAATAGAATCATAAGCAGCCAAATCCTTTGCCCAAAGAAAATTTTCTCCCCTCAACGAAATATTACTTTGAAAGAAATAATATAAAGACATGAAGATCGGGATCTGTAATAATGCAGGTAAGCAGCCTCCTAATGGGCTTACTCCTGCTGATTTCCATAACTTCATTTGATCCATACTAAAGGCTTGTTTATCTTCTCCATGTTTATCCTTTAGTTTATCAATTTCTGGTTTAAGGGCCTTCATTTTGGCACCACTTACATAACTTTTATAGAGAATTGGGGAAGTAAGTAATCGGATAAAAAGAGTCAGTAACAAAATGACAATACCCATACTAGCGACATTTTTTCTAAGCAAGTCAAAAACTGGCAATAAAAAATGCCTGTTGATATATTTCACAAATGCAAATACACCACTACCGTAGGGAACAATATTCTCCAATTGAGTTCCATATGCTTTTAAAATATTGTAATCACTCGGACCATAATAAATTTGCAAAGGGATTTGAGCGGTCCTTCCCGAAGGCACATTGACTCTGAAATTAGCAGTTGTTTGGCCAATAATATGTAACCCTGTATCGGAAGGTACCATCCATTTAACTTCAGCTGAAGGGAATTTATTTTTATTCACCAAACTAGAAATAAAGAACTGCTGCTTAACGGCTACCCAATCTACTGCTTTATCAAGTTTTTGAGTATTACCTGAACCTAACATTTCAAAATCAAATTTCCCATCACTTACTTGTGCAATATGAGTTTGTTGCTTTTCATAAGTCAAATCTTTTTCAATTCTTTCCGTTTGAGTTTGCCACAATAAATTAATAGATTGCTGCGTAATCAATTGATCAGCTCCTTCAAGGTGAATTGAAAAATCAATCATATATTCATTTGGGCGCATTATAAAAACGTGCTTAACCTCTTGTTTTCCAGATGAATCTTTTACCGAAAAACTCAATGTTTGGCTATTATCTGCATTGGTAATTATAGCAGCTGAGGTAAACAATAAATCGCTGGTGGCAGCTGTTTGTTGATTTCCAGAATTGATTGAGTAGGAAATTTTATTAAATACACTATTTTGTAATATTACAGGTTTGCCTTCAAAGGTTTTGTACTTTTTTAACTCTACTCTTTTGGGCTGAGCTCCCTTATTAGTAAAAGTTACCTTCATTACCTCATTTTCTACAACAGTTAATTGTTCAGTTTGATTTAAAGACGCTTGAAAACCACCTGCAGACTGTAGCTTACGCATTGTATCTGCAGTCAAGGAGTCTTTCAACACTTTAACTGGATCTACTTTTGGTCGCAGTTTAGCTATAGAATCAGCTACTCTTTTTTGCTGAACTAGGTAAGCCTGATTTTCTTGACTGTTGAAATAAAACATCCCCATTAAAAGTATTCCGATCAACACAAATCCAATCACTGTATTTCTATCCATTCCCATAGTTATAATTTAGTGAGCAAAGGTAATTAAACTTTAGAGTTATCGTTTGAAGTTACTATTAATTTAAAAAGCCCCGAAAATTCGAGGCTTTTTAAATATAAAACAAGTTTTTTTGCTTATTTTTTAGCAGCAGGTGCAGCAGCGGCAGCAGGGGCTGCCTTAGGAGCAGCAGCAGCTTTAGGAGCAGCAGCCTCTTCCTGTTTCAATTGACGAGTCATTGTAATTGAAGCAATTGGAATACGAGGTGAATTCATAATTTCCATATTATCTGCTTTCACATCCTGTACACGAACATTTTCATTTAACTGCAAATTAGTCAAATCCAATTCGATGTTTTCACACAAATATTTTGGTAACAGTTTAACTTTCAAACTTTTTATTTTGGTAACCAATTTACCACCCGCTTTAACCCCTGCAGGAGCTCCAGTAAACTTAAGTGGAATTGTAACGATTACCTTTTTGTCTTCAACTAGTTCTAAAAAGTCAACATGAATCAGTTCATCACTAACCTTGTCAAACTGAAGATCTTTAAGTACACATCTGTAATCTTTTCCATCAATTTTAGCTAATACAACCATAAATTGGGGTGTATACACGATGTTTTTAAAAGCAGTAGCAGGAGCAGCAAAATTGATCTCCTTAGCACCTCCGTAAATTACAGCTGGCACTTTTTCCTCAAGGCGAAGTTGGCGGGTGGCTTTTTTGCCAAATTCGGTCCTGATTTGTCCTTCGATTGTAATTGTTTTCATTTAATTTAATTTTTATGAGGCGCGAAGGTAAGGAAAAAAGCTGGATTTGAAAGGATATTTGATAAATTAAATGGCAGTTAACACAGGATAAATCAAATATTTTTATTAGCCATACGACTTCTTAAAAATAGTCCATTTATGCTCTTATTTTCTAATGCGTTACGAATGGCGATAGCAAATAGCTCAGCGGTAGAAACTACCTTTATCTTACTTCCTATTTGCTTTACCGGAATGGTATCACAAACCACCAATTCCTCTAAAACACTATTTTCGATATTCTCATAAGCTTTTCCACTTAAAACAGGATGAGTACAAAATGCCCTTACACTTCTAGCACCCTTTTCCTTCAAAAGGCCGGCACTTTTAGCTAATGTACCCCCAGTATCACAGATATCATCAATCAACACTATATCCCTATCGGTTACATCACCTATTACTACCATACTTGCGATTTCATTAGCACGCTTTCGGTGCTTGTCGCAAATAACCATTTCACTTTCAAAATAAGAGGCCACCTCACGGATTCTGTTTGCACTACCTACATCAGGAGCTGCAAAAGTCAAGTTCTCAAGCTTCAAACTTTCAATATATGGAATGAAAATAGCAGAAGAATCCAAATGATCCACCGGTATGTCAAAATACCCCTGAATTTGCGGAGCATGTAAATCCATTGTAACTACCCTGTCTGCACCTGCAGCAGTCAACATATTGGCTACCAATTTTGATCCAATCGCTACCCTTGGTTTGTCTTTTCTATCTTGCCTCGCATAACCGTAATAAGGCATTACTGCAATCACTTTATAGGCGGATGCTCTTTTAGCTGCATCAATCATCAGCAAGAGTTCCATCAAATTATCGGTTGGAGCAAAGGTGCTTTGAATTAAAAAAACAAATTGACCTCTGATACTCTCTTGAAATTCAACCCCAATTTCACCATCGCTAAAACGCTGAATATTCACCTTACCCAAAGGCTCACCAAATTGTTTTGCTATCGCTTCAGAAAGATATTGAGAGCCTGTACCCGAAAAAAGCTTTGCATTATATGACATATTTTTTATATTGGTAGGTGAAGGGAAATAAGACACTGTAAAATTATCATTTAAATAGGGATGTAAAATTTTAAAAGATGAAAAATATCAACAAACCATCCACTTCTATAAAAAACTGGGCAATAGACGACCGGCCTAGAGAAAAATTACTACTTAAAGGAGCGGTTTGCTTAAGTGATTCCGAATTAATAGCTATTCTGATTAATAATGGATACAAAGAAAAATCAGCTGTGGATATTGCTAAAGAGATATTACAAATGGGTAATAATAATTTGAATGAATTAGGCAAATTTTCTCTACAAAAATATCAACAGATTAAAGGTATTGGATTAGCAAAAGCCATTACAATTATGGCAGCAATTGAATTAGGTAGAAGAAGGAGTAAGAACCCCTTTCTAGAAAAAAAGACCTTCAGAAAAAGTGAAGACATTGCCGACTTTGTTAGAATGAATATTAAAGATTATCTACACGAAGTTTTTGGTGTAATTTATTTAAACCAATCAAATAAAGTGAATCATTTTGAAATAATAAGCATAGGAGGTATTACTGGAACGGTAGTAGATAATAGAATAATTTTAAAAAAAGCTTTAGAAGAGAGTGCTACATCGATTGTACTTTTTCATAACCACCCCTCAGGCAATTTAAAACCTAGCAAAGCAGATGAGCAAGTAACACAAAAAATAAAAGAAGCTGCAAAATACCATGACATTGCAGTAATCGATCACTTAATAGTAAGTGAGGAAGGCTATTTCAGCTTTTCTGATGAAGGAATAATTTAAAAATTTTCAGAAGAAATTAAGCATTCTTTTAAAAAGTAAAACTTGAAAAAGATGGTTACCAGTAATTACATGCTGCTATTGAGGATAAATTCTTACAGAGAATATGCTGAATTTACTGTTCCAGACTGAAAAAAAATTCTGCTTAAAATTATTTAGCTTCTAAATTCAACTGATCGGTCTTAATCCAACCTCTTCCCTTAGTAGCCTCATAAAAATTAAATAAAGAAGTTTCGTCATTAGATTTTTTGAAAAAATCAGTGATTGATTTTTCATAACTAGTCCACTCCGCTGTAGTTAATGCGGTGGGAGAAACTACTGCTACTATTGCTCTAAATTCTTTTTGAGCGGATGCATAATCTGGCACACGTTCACCGATTCCACTTTGTGTTATCATTTGATCTAGACTAAGTGAACGCTTAGAAGTTGCAAAGAAATTACCCTTATTAAAAAAATCATTGGCATCAATTGTAATGCCAGAAAAAACGGTAATGTCAGGGACTTCAGATTTAGCCGCGAGGCCCATCATATACAATTCTAATGGCGAATAAGCAAGAGAGTTACCTCCATTTGCAAACAAACCAAAAGATGGATTTGTCCCACTTTGAGCATGGTAATGATTCGGGGCATCAGTCAATGTTTGCAGAGTAGCTAAATCGAAACCGCCCAGCTGTTCATTCGTACTTGCCACCCCCCAGTGCCCATCTAAAGCGTCTATTTCTGGTAAACTTGCCTGGTTACCATCAATAGTTTTAAATATTCCTTTGGGTATATAATTTGACCAATTATGACAGATTTCATGAAGGGTAGGTCCGTTACTGATTGCATCTTTGTAAGGAAGAAACATGAATGATTTTAATTTTGCAGAAGTGGACCCCCATCCATTTTTAAAAATAGCCGCACCTGTTCCCTTCACACTATTTGAAACGCCAAAATTTACTCCGTAAGGTTGATTGGATGGATGGGTAGCGTTATTGGTTATGATAAAAATAAAATCAAAATCATCTTTGAATCGTTGATAAATGATATCAGAAAAAACCTTTACAGAATCAACACTAGAAAATATTCCATAATAACTATCATTGGCAAAACTAAAAGTAGCGGAAGGCACCTGTATTGAAACCAGTAAATTATTAGGACTTAATGCTAAAGGATATTTGGTAGTGATAGTAGTGGGAGTAGTAGGAGTTGTTGGTGAATCAGTAATTGGGTCAATTGATTTTTGACATGAAAATGAAATTCCTATAACAACAAGTAGTGAAAAATAATTAATTCGATTCATTTTCATGATGATGGATTTTTATATAAAATTAGCATATTAATATTCAACGAGTCAATTAAATCATTAATCAATTGTATAGAATATTCTAGGCTAGAAATAATTTAATCAAAATAAATTGATAGGGTTTAAAATAAATAAATCAGTTGTCAGATATCAGCCCGATCTAAATCGGGGTTCCCGGTTGGAATACCAGTACCACCGCTCATAAGGGGCTTATCCGCCGCCGCGGATCGGTACAGGAAGACTTGAAAATAAATCATCTTTGAGTTAAGGAAATAAAAAAACCCAATCAAAATAAATTGATTGGGTTTAAAATAAATAAATCAGCTGTCAGATTTCAGCCCGATCTAAATCGGGGCTCCCGTTTGGATTACCAGTAGCGTCGGCATAAGGGGTTTATCCGCCGCGGCGGATCGGTACAGGAAGACTTAAAAATAAATCATCATTGAGTTAAGGAAATAAAAAAAAACAATCAAAATAAATTGATTGGGTTTAAAATAAATAAATCAACTACCCGATTACAGCCCGATCTAAATCGGGGCTCCCGGTTGGAATACCAGTACCACCGCTCATAAGAGGCTTATCCGCCGAGGCGGATCGGTACAGGAAGACTTGAAAATAAATCATCCTTGAGTTAAGGAAATAAAAAAACCCAATCAAAATAAATTGATTGGGTTTAAAATAAATAAATCAGCTGCCGGATTACAGCCCGATATAAATCGGGGCTCCCGGTTGGAATACCAGTACCACCGCTCATAAGGGGCTTATCCGCCGAGGCGGATCGGTACAGGAAGACTTGAAAATAAATCATCCTTGAGTTAAGGGCATAAAAAAAAACCCAATCAAAATAAATTGATTGGGTTTAAATGAATATGGCAGCTACCTACTCTCCCGGTTGGAATACCAGTACCATCGGCCATAAGGGGCTTAACTGCCGCGGCGGATCGATACAGGAAGACTTGAAAATAAATCATCCTTGAGTTAAGGGCATAAAAAAAACCCAATCAAAATAAATTGATTGGATAAAAAAATAAATAAATCAGCTGTCAGATTTCAGCCCGATATAAATCGGGGCTCCCGGTTGGAATACCAGTACCATCGGCCATAAGGGGCTTATCCGCCGCGGCGGATCGGTCCAGGAAGACTTAAAAATAAATCATCTTTGAGTTAAGGGCATAAAAAAACCCATTCAAAATAAATTGATTGGGTTTAAAATAAATAAATCAGCTGCCGGATTACAGCCCGATATAAATCGGGGCTCCCGGTTGGAATACCAGTACCATCGGCCATAAGGGGCTTATCTGCCGCGGCGGATCGGTACAGGAAGACTTGAAAATAAATCATCCTTGAGTTAAGTGCATAAAAAAAACCCAATCAAAATAAATTGATTGGGTTTAAATGAATATGGCAGCTACCTACTCTCCCGGTTGGAATACCAGTACCATCGGCCATAAGGGGCTTAACTTCTCTGTTCGGTATGGGAAGAGGTGAACACCCTTGGCAAAACCACCATAAGACGGTTAATGCAAAGTGAGTAACAAGAGCTAAATAATAATTAAACTACTAGCGGTTACTTCTAAACATTGTAATAATGTACATATTGGGAAAGTTGAATGTTGAGTAAATCAGTTTTTATTAAACTGCTTGCGCAGAAAAATAAAAAATAAAGCTTACGGGTAATTAGTACTACTCGGCTTCGATGTTACCACCCTTATACCTATAGCCTATCAACGTGGTAGTCTACCACGGCCCTTAAAAGTAAACTCATCTTGAGGAAGGTTTCACGCTTAGATGCTTTCAGCGTTTATCCTTGCTGTACGTAGCTACTCTGCATTGCACCTGGCGGCACAACAGATACACCAGCGGTACATACGACCCGGTCCTCTCGTACTAAGGTCATGTCCTCTCAATTTACTAGCGCCCATCACAGATAGGGACCGAACTGTCTTGCGACGTTCTGAACCCAGTTCACGTGCCACTTTAATCGGCGAACAGCCGAACCCTTGGGACCTTCTCCAGCCCCAGGATGTGACGAACCGACATCGAGGTGCCAAACCTTACCGTCGATATGAGCTCTTGGGTAAGATCAGCCTGTTATCCCC
>CANCRO010000032.1 GCA_947380605.1 Chitinophagaceae bacterium | reverse complement strand
AAGCTTAGGTAATTTAGAATGGGATGGATGGTAAAATAACTACCTAAATGGTGCCTAATTTTTCCCTAGAGATTGGTTTGTATAGCATTTTCCATCAAAATAGAGTGCCCAGAAAGAACAGGATAACTAAGAGTAGAAGAAATTGACGGGTAATGATTTAGCTAAAAATAAGGTAGGTAATCCAGCTTAGAAAATAAGCCAATGCAGTCATATAGGCCAACTGTATGGCGGGCCATTTCCAGCTGCGAGTTTCTCTTTTCACTATGGCTAATGTACTCATGCACTGCATAGCCAATACATAAAATACCAATAAGGATAAACCAGTGGCTAGATTGTATACTTTAGTTCCATCTGCCCTTACAGCAGCTGACATTTTCTGGCGAAGGGTATTGTTGTTATCATCAGCATCATCACCCACACTATATAGAGTGGCCATTGTACCCACAAAAACTTCTCTTGCTGCAAAAGAAGTAATTAATGCAATGCCTATTTTCCAATCATAACCCAAAGGGCGAATGGCAGGCTCAATCGCCTTGCCTAAAATTCCAGCAAATGAATTTTCCAACAGCTCCATCTGGCGCTTCTTATTTAATTCTTTTTGCTGGTTAGGATTATTTTGAATGAGTTGTTCATATCGGGTAGCCACTGCAGACATTTTTGAAGGTGGTCCATAAGAACTTAATACCCACAACAATAAACTGATAACCATAATAATTTTACCTGCCTGAAAAACAAATATTTTTGCCTTTTCGACCATCGTCGTTAATGCATTTTTCCATCTTGGACTGCGATACACCGGTAGTTCAAGTATAAAGAAACTTCTTTCTTTAATATCGATAAACCATCTCATTACAAAAGATACTAGCAGTGCCATTATTGTCCCCAATAAATACAATGCCATCATGACTAATCCCTGCATACTTAAAAAACCAAAATACAATTTAGAGGGCACCACTAATGCAATCAATATGGTATACACTGGAAGTCGAGCACTACAACTCATTAATGGGGTAACCATTATCGTGAGTAAGCGCTCTTTTCGATTCTCAATATTTCTGGCACTCATGATAGCGGGCACAGCACAAGCTAATCCACTAATCATCGGCATCACACTTTTTCCATTTAGTCCAACGCTTCGCATTAATTTATCAGTAAGAAAACTAATCCGTGCCATATAACCGGTATCTTCTAACAACGTAATCAGACCAAACAAAATCATTATCTGGGGAATAAAAATTAGGATTCCGCTTAATCCCGCCACTACTCCATTAATAAACAAATCACTCCACCAAGTGGCTGGCAACAGATTGCCCAGCGTTCCGCTTAGTTTACCAAAACTCCATTCAATGGCATCCATTGGAAATTGAGCAATCCAAAATACACTTTGAAATAATAAAAATAAAACAGCCAGCAGAATCAAATACCCCCATTTTCTATGCAATAAAATATTATCCAGTTTTTCTGTAAAAAGTGTCCTTTGCAAAGGATCGGCTTCCACCACAGTTTGACTCATGATATATTTAATACGACCATACCGTTGCATTATTTCCTCTGCCTGTGATTTGGTTGAATTAAAGCCACTGCCTTCTTCAATTTCCAACAGCTTCTTTTGCAAAGGCTCACCTAACTTAAAATGACTATGGTTGATAAGATAATGTAGGGCGGTATAATCACTTATTCCTGGTAATAGAGATTTTAATTCCTCAATCGGCTTTTCGGCTAAAGAGGCATTATCAATAAACTCACGAGGAGAGGTAAAGTTGGAATTATAGGTTTGCTCAATTACTTTTTTCAGGGAAGGAATTCCTTTATTTTTTCTTGGATTAATATTCACTACCGGCACCCCTAATTCTCTTTCCAATCCACTGATATCAATCTCTGTCCCTTTATTTTTGGCCAAATCAGTCATGGATAAAGCCATTACCACTGGAATTTTAAGATCAATAATTTGAGAACAGAATAAAAGATTTCTTTTCAGGTTACTAGCGTCTGCTACCAACACTACCATGTCGGGCTTGATATCTTCATCTTGTTGAAGCAAAACCTTATAAGCCACCCACTCATCTGACCGTTTGGGATAGAGGCTATAAGTGCCCGGTAGGTCAATCAATGTAGCTGTAAGATTTTCACTTATCTGACATTGACCAGTTTTTTTATCTACCGTTACCCCTGGAAAATTACCCACTTGCTGATTTAAACCTGTCAAAGCATTAAATAGAGAGCTTTTGCCACTATTGGGATTTCCGACTAATGCTATGTTAATGTTTTTATTCAAAATAGAAATTAAACAGTCAATTGGAAGAGGTTTGAATGGCAAAAATACCCCCTATCAATGGTATATAGTTACGAAATAAGAAACTAGGTAAATGTAGTGAAAAAGAAACCACCAAAATATGAGTTAAAGCCAGCTTCCTTGAAAATGGCTGCCCTTCCTATGAATTTCAAATTTAAAAATTTTTATTTCCTCTTACGGTGCTCAAAATAATTTACACTTTAGTTACCATTCTAGTGCCCTACTGAACTAACTTCGCACTTTCAAAAAAACTACCACATGAAGCAACTCTTTTGGCTCTTCTTATTTTCCTTTCATCTTGCCAGTGCTCAAAAACTAAAAAAGGCAGATAAAGTGGCCTTGTCAAATCTAGAAAAACACATTACTTATTTAGCGGATGACCAATTAGAGGGCAGAAGAACGGGCACTCCTGGCGAGAAATTAGCATATGAATACATCAGTAAAGAATTCGAGAAAGCTGGATTAGCAGCAAAGGGAGAAAATGAAACCTGGCTTCAAGCGTTTGAAGTAAATGATGGGAATGAATTAAACCCTTCTTCACATTTAATCATTAATGGCAATGATTTAATATTCAACCAAGATTATTTCCCTTTATCTATAAGTCCAAATATATCCATAGAAGCGGCCGCCTCTGTTGCACTTCAAGAAAATGCTAGTCCTTGGTTTTATGATATCAAAGAATTACTAGAAGCGATTAAGCTAAATCCGCATACAGATTTAATGGAAAGTATTCTGTCAAAAGTAACTGAGGTTTCAAAAAAAGGGGCTAATGCATTTTTTATTTATAACAGTACTTCGACCAAAGATGAATTAAAATTTGAGCCTAAAGTAAAATCAGGAACAGCTAAAATTCCTATTATTTATTTAACCAAGGCTGCCACTAAAAAATATCTTGCCGACGAAACGGCCACTCTAGATATCAAATTGAAGATTGCCATTGATAATAAAAAAAGAATCGGCCACAATGTAATCGGTTACATTAATAACAATGCTCCTACTACCGTTGTCATTGGTGCTCATTATGATCATTTGGGCTATGGCGAAGATCATAATTCTCTTTTTACAGGAACGGTTCCTACCATTCACAATGGTGCAGATGACAATGCGAGTGGAAGTGGTGCATTGATAGAGGTAAGTAAATTGTTGAAAGGAAATAAAAAAATTAAAAACAATAACTACCTTATCATCGCTTTTTCAGGTGAAGAATTAGGCTTATACGGTTCAAAATATTTTACTGAAAATCCAACCATCGATTTTTCCAAAATCAATTACATGATTAATATGGATATGATTGGAAGATTTAAAGACAGCACAAAAGGATTAAATATTGGAGGATATGGAACCTCGCCTCAGTGGGAAAGTCTTTTGACACAAAAAGATAACTATTTTAACATCACCAAAGACAGTAGCGGAACTGGTCCTAGTGATCATAGTTCTTTTTACAGAAAAGGAATTCCTGTATTATTTTTCTTTACTGGTACGCACAGTGATTATCACAAACCATCTGACGATGCAAATAAAATTAACTTCGGCGGTGAGCTGCAAATAATAAAATTTATTGCCAATATAATTGAAAAAGCAAATGACAAAGGGCCATTAACATTTACCAAAACAAGGGAAATACCAATGAGCTCAAAGAGTAGCTTTAAAGTTTCTCTTGGTATCATGCCTGATTACACTTATAGCGGAGAAGGGATTAGAGCGGATGGCGTAACGGATGGTAAACTAGCTCAAAAGATTGGTATAAAAGCTGGAGACCTTATTTTGCAAATTGGCAATTACACTTTTTCAGATATGCAATCCTATATGGGAACATTAAATAAATTTTCAAAAGGAGATGCTGCTAGAATAAGAGTAAAGAGAGGAAATAATGAAATATTTTTTGATGTTATTTTTTAATACTCGAATATTGCTACTAATTAATAAGAGCATCCAACTAAAAGAATTATTAAAATGAAACTTAAAATTGATAATGAAAGCATTGCTCAAGAGTTTTTTGAAAACGCTGTCCTTTTAGGTATAGTAGCGCCTATCAAAGACTATCTTTTCAGTTGGCATTTAAACCAAATTTTAGGTTTAAATTTTAGGGTGAATACGGATATTGAAATACAACTTAGCAAACAGCAGCGGAAGTATTTTTTTTCCATTTACGAATACGCTGTTCCCTCTACTTCAATTACGCATTATCTATATAATAACCAGTTTGATGGGGAATATCTTCTACCTGAATTTAAACATCTTGACTTTGTTTGGTTGATTAAGGGTGAATTTATTTCTGCAGAAGAATTAAAAACTTTAATGCAATCCATTAAGTCTATTCCAGGTGTTCAGTTAGTCAACGAAATGACGAATGAAAAAATAAAAAATAAGCAGCACCTTATTTTCTAATCAACTGAATAAACTTTCAATCATTATGTGGGAAGAAAAAAATAATACCCTCTACAAAAAATTTACTTTCAAAACTTTTTCAGAGGCATTTGGATTTATGACTCGTGTGGCGATAGAGGCAGAAAAAATGAATCATCATCCACTTTGGACCAACGTATATAACCAAGTAGAAATATGGCTTAATACGCATGATGCTGGAAATATAGTAACGGAAAAAGATCGAAAGCTTTCTTCAAAAATTGACCAGTTGCTATAATTTCTTAAAAGAAAATTAAAATAGATTAACTTTTTATAGTCACTACGGCTTGCTGTTGCTTTACTAAAGTACCCACCGGACGAGCGAATGATTCTAATGAATGAAGTCCCAAAACATTTTTAACCTCCTCTACTGCATTTGGATTTACCGCTATCAATAATCCGCCACTAGTTTGCGGGTCTGCTAATATTGATTGTTGATAGGCTGTAAGTGAGCCAATTTTTTTTCCATAACTGTCCCAGTTTCTAACCGTACCTCCAGGTATAGATTTTTGATCTAGGTAATCTGAAAGCTCGCTAATGATAATAGGAATATTATTAAAATTAATTTCAGCACTTAATCCACTGCCCTCAGCCATTTCTACCAAATGGCCTAAAAACCCAAAGCCTGTTACATCGGTCATGGCAGATACGCCTTGAATCTTGCCAAGTGCTTCTCCCACTGCATTTAACTGCATCATTTGTTTCGCTGCTATTCCCTTATGTTGCTCCAATAGAATTCCTTTTTTTTCTGCTGTTGTCAGAATACCCACTCCCAAAGGTTTAGTTAAAAACAATACATCTCCTTCCTTCGCAAGATTATTTTGTTTGATATTTTTAATGTCCACTAAACCATTAACGGCTAATCCAAATATAGGTTCTGGAGAATCAATACTATGGCCACCAGCGAGCGGAATACCTGCTTCCATACAAATACTTCGACTTCCTTCAATTACTTTTTGAGCAATAGCAGGTGGCAAAATATTAATCGGCCACCCTAAAATGGCGATGGCTAAAATAGGCTTTCCACCCATGGCATATACATCACTGATGGCATTAGCAGAAGCAATTCTACCAAATTCATAAGGGTCATCCACTATCGGCATAAAAAAATCTGTTGTAGATATCAAAGCCGTTCCATTTCCAATATCATACACAGCTGCATCATCCTTGCTATGATTGCCAACAATTAATTTGTTATTATCGGGGGTAGCAATATTGCTTGACAAAATCTCATCCAAAATTTTTGGAGCTATTTTACAACCACATCCAGCACCATGAGAATATTGAGTAAGCTTTATTGTATCTAGTTGACTATTTTCCATATGCTTTTTTGTAAGGGTATTTTTTATTTAGGGTGTTGTTGTGTCCATTACCGATTTTGCTATTGTTGAAACATCAATGGTTTCAAATGAAATAGTAGTCAATAAATCAGTTAAAGACTCTCTATTATGAAGACCTTTGTCATAATATTTATCATAATATTTTAAGAGTATTCTAAAACATTCCTTGTGATTGTTTTCCAATAAAAAATTAATTGCCAACTTGGTTTCCAATCCACCTAGTCTTTTTTGAATGCGCATAATTGCATTTACCAATTTTTCATTTTCAAATTTTCCATAGGTTGTTGTCAGATAATTTAACCTTTCCTCAAAAGGAATATCAATGAAAGTGATCCTACTTTTACGCATGTTCACCCAAAGCGGACTCGGAATATTGATAAGTCCTATTCGCTGACTTTCATCTTCAATATAAATCACTGTAGCTTTAGTTGAAGCCGCTAAGTCTTGGGGGTTTTTCTGCTCATTAATTAAAGAAAGTTCAACAGCGAGCAAGTTTTCAAACATTTCCTGAGACGGTGGTGAGTTTTCACCAATAGCCCCAAATGCAGAGCCCTTGTGGCATGCTAATGCTTCCAAATCTATAACTGCATTACCAATACGTTTTAATTCGTGCAAAAGCAATGTTTTACCAGTGCCTGTATAACCACCAATTATATTGAAATTGTATTTTTTTTCAAATTGCAATCTTACCCATTGACGATAGACTTTATATCCTCCACTCAAGGTGTATACTTTAAATCCATAGAGGTCTAACAACCAGGCAACCCCTGCACTTCTCATTCCTCCCCTCCAACAGTGAACAAGAACTGTTTTTTGAGAAGCGCTTGCTTTATTTTTTTGTTGCGTCAATATATTTTCAACCTGCTCCACCATTCCGCTCATTTTAACACCAAAATAATCCAAGCCTATTTTAATGGCGGTTTCTCTACTTTGTTGTTTGTAGGCAGTACCCACCACTTTTCTTTCATCATCCGTAAATAAAGGAAGACTTAAAGCTCCAGGAATATGCGCATGCACATATTCACCAGGGCTTCTCACATCCAGAATTGTACATTCGGCTGACAGTTGAAGAAATTGCTCTATGTTTATTTTTTGAACTGCCATTAATTTGAAGACGATTACTTTTTAAAGAACAGTAAATATACTAACAAAAAAAGCTGCTGAAAAATTCAGCAGCTTTCACAGTTATTATGTTGATAAATTCATTTGATTATCCATTCATAGAAGTTAGGAACTCTGCATTATCTTTTGTTCCCTTCATGTTCTTCAATAAAGTATTCAATGCCTCTTCTGGATTCATATCTGCCATGTGTTTACGCAATACCCACATCCGTTGGAAAGTTTCTTTATCAAGCAACAAGTCATCTCTACGAGTAGAAGATGAAACAATATCAATCGCTGGATAAATACGGCGATTCGATAATCTTCTATCCAGTTGCAATTCCATATTACCTGTACCCTTGAATTCTTCAAAGATCACCTCGTCCATTTTACTTCCAGTATCCACTAAAGCAGTTGCAATAATAGTTAATGATCCGCCAAATTCTATTTTACGAGCAGCTCCAAAAAACTGTTTAGGTTTTTGCATGGCATTTGCCTCCACACCACCACTCAATACTTTTCCGCTTGATGGAGCAACGGTATTATGAGCTCTTGCTAAACGAGTAATACTATCTAGTAATATCACTACATCATGTCCACATTCTACTAAACGCTTTGCTTTTTGTAATGCAATAGTAGAAACTTTTACGTGTTTTTCTGCAGGCTCATCAAAAGTAGAAGCAATCACTTCCGCTTTCACACTACGTTCCATATCAGTAACCTCTTCCGGCCTTTCATCTACCAATACAATAATTAGATAACATTCTGGATGATTTTCAGCAATTGCATTCGCCAATTCTTTCAACAACATTGTTTTACCCGTTTTTGGTTGGGCAACAATTAATCCACGCTGACCTTTACCAATCGGAGTAAACAAATCCATTATTCTAGTACTGTAATTACTAGATGAGGTAGTAAGGTTTAATTTTTCGAAAGGGAATAGTGGGGTGAGGTAATCGAAAGGAACGCGATCTCTTACTTCATCTGGACTTTTACCATTAATCGTTTCTACTTTTAGTAATGCGAAATATTTTTCACCATCTTTTGGAGGACGAACTGAACCATAAACAGTGTCACCTGTTTTTAATCCAAATAATTTTATTTGAGAAGGAGAAACGTATACATCATCTGGAGAGGATAAATAATTATAGTCACTGCTTCTTAAAAAACCATATCCATCCGGCATCATTTCTAACACGCCTTCTCCTAAAATAATGCCATCAAATTCTATATTAAATACCTGAGCGTCTCTGCGTTGCTGGTATTGTTTATTTTGATTAGTTGACTGTTGCGCATTATCAGTTTGCTGTAATTCAGGTTGCTGCTGTTGAATATCTTCTTCCTGCAATAAAGAGGCTATAGCTGCAGGAACAGTTGTTTGTTCATCGGTGATTGGCTGCAATTCCTCTTCGTCAGTCTCTTCTTCCAGTTTTTTGCCTCCTCTTTTTTTATCTGGGGTAGCATCAAATTTTTTGATGGACTTAGGTTCAGCTTTCTCCACTTCACCCATATCTTCTTTAGCAATAGCGGAGCTAACTTTTAGCGTTCTTTTACGCTTTGGTTTTTCGTCTTGATTTCCTTTAGTTTCTGCACTCATAATGGATTGGTTATCCAGGATTTTATTAATAAGTTCCTGTTTGTCTATTTTTTTATAATTGGGAATAGCAAGTTGCTCAGCAATATCCTGCAACTCTGGAACGACCATGTCGTTCAGCTGTGAAATGTCGTACATAAAAAAGTGAAAATGATTTTTTTCAAAAAATCTAGTCTTAAAATCTGAAAATGTAATTGAGAATTATAGTTAATGGAATGGGACCGTCTGACGAAGTGATCGATTGGAAAGACCTTATCAGCAATATTCCGAGACAATATTACGCAGTTTTTCTTAAAAAATGCACTTTTTTGTTTTAAAATTTGAATTCCCCTATAAAAACCAGTACCCATCAGGACTTTTTCAGCAATTACTCCATTAGTAAATACTTAGACGATGGTTTTTATAGCTGAGCATTACTTTTTCAGCTATCAATTTAAAAAGGCGATCCGCATTTGTTTTTGAGCGTTCAAGATGTTCCATTTTCACCTGTCCTCCTATAAAATCATAGATCAGCTAATGAATATAAAAATGCTAGTTATCTTTGCAGTCCTAAAATTCAGGTATATGTTTAATAAAAGAGTGAGGATAAAGGAACTACTTTCCAATGAATCGGCCAATTACCAAGCTACCGTGATGGGTTGGGTTCGTACTTTTCGTAACAGCCAATTTATTGCCTTGAATGATGGTAGTACTAATAATAATTTACAGGTGGTGGCAAGTCTCGGCGATTTTGATGACGCCATTCTTAAGCGGCTAACTACTGGTGCCTGCATAAAAGTGGAAGGTGAAGTAATTGCTTCCTTGGGTAAAGGACAAAAAGTAGAATTAAAAGCGAGTTCAATTGAAATACTAGGTGATAGTGATGCAGAAAAATTTCCGCTTCAACCCAAAAAACACAGCCTTGAATTTTTAAGAGAAATTGCTCATTTAAGATTTAAGACCAATACATTTGGTTCAGTTTTCAGAGTTCGACATTCGCTTGCTTTTGCAGTGCACAAATTTTTTAATGATAAAGGATTTGTATACTTACACACACCAATTATTACTGCCAGTGATGCAGAAGGTGCAGGAGAAATGTTTAGAGTAACGAGTCTGCCATTGGATGGAACTGCTCCTAAAAATGAAGATGGTTCAATCAATTATAAAGAAGATTTTTTTGGACGTAGTACCAACTTAACGGTGAGTGGTCAACTTGAAGGAGAATTAGCCGCAATGGCATTTAGTGATATTTATACCTTCGGCCCAACCTTTCGTGCAGAGAACAGTAACACTACCAGGCATCTAGCTGAATTTTGGATGATTGAACCCGAAGTGGCATTCAATGATTTGGAAGACAACATGAATCTTGCCGAGGAATTTATTAAGTATGTGATAAAATATGCGATCGATAATAATAAAGAAGATATCGAATTTTTGGCTCAACGACTTGAAGAAGAAGAAAAGCAAAAGCCGCAGAATGAAAGAAATGAAATGACGCTGATGGAAAAGTTGGATTTTGTAGTAAATAATGATTTTGAACGATTGACTTATACAGAAGCGATTGAGATTTTAAAAGAAAGTAATCACAATAAGAAAAAGAAATTTCAATACTTAATAGAAGGATGGGGTGCAGATTTACAAAGTGAACATGAAAGATATCTAGTTGAAAAACATTTTAAAAAGCCAGTTATATTAACCAATTATCCAAAAGATATTAAGTCCTTTTACATGCGGATGAATGAGGATGGCAAGACTGTAGCAGCAATGGATATCTTGGCACCTGGCATTGGTGAAATCGTTGGTGGCTCTCAAAGAGAAGAAAGGTTAGATAGATTAACTCAAAGAATGAATGAAATGAAAATTCCTGCAGAGGAACTAAACTGGTATCTTGATACTAGACGATTTGGTTCTTGTCCACATGCAGGCTTTGGATTGGGATTTGAAAGATTAGTTCAATTTGTAACGGGCATGGGAAATATTAGAGACGTAATTCCTTTTCCAAGATATCCGAAAAGTGCAGAATTTTAATACAATACAATAAGATCAAATGATTAAAAAACCAGGATAAATTATCCTGGTTTTTTTGTGAAAAAGTAATGACTTTTTCAAAATTTAGCAACTAATAGCCCTAAACTTTTTGAACAATACGTTCATTCAAACTAGCACTATTCATGAATACATAATATAGGAACATGCGTATGATAGACTAACTCTTTGGTCTGACTTCTTTTAAAAACCTTTTCTATCAAGCGATGTTTTTTTGGGATGACTACTAACCAGTCTAGCTTCTCTTTATCAACGAACCAATTAATTCCTTCCGTTATTTCATTGGCTTCTATTGAATGAAACTCTGCTTTCACATCACGAAACAACTCATTAATTATATAGCTTTCATTTGCTTTTGCTGCATCAGTAATACTGTTGTGATAATCTACATTCATGATATGCAGTGCGGCATTAAAATCAGTTACGAATTTTTTAATCATTTTAACCGGCGTTGTTTTTTCCACCTGGCGATAATCGCATGCAAAACCAATTTTTCTAATCGGTATAAATTCTGCTTTTGGAGGTACCACTAATACTGGACAGGTTAACTGATAAATTGCTTTAATGGTATTACTTCCAACGATCAATCGGGTCAATGCATTTTTTCCTGAAAGCCCCATCACTACCAAATCAGGTTTTAATTCATCGCAGAGTTTACTAAGTCCTAACTCAAGCACATTCATTTCTGCCTTTATATAGATAGTAATTTTTCTCCTTAATTTTTCCTGAGTAGTATTCTTTAGCAATTCCAATTCGTGGTCGGCAGCTTTTTGCATTTCTTCCACATCAACTACCGGGTAAGCAAACTCGCTTAAGGCAATAGGAATTTCAAAGGCATGATATAACCAGATGTCAGCTCCATAAAAAGAGGCTAGATTAGCTGCGAACTCAGCCGCATTGACTGCAGGAGTGGAGAAGTCCACTGAAACGATAATAGTTTTCATTTTACACTGTTTAAGTGTCAAATCTATTTTGAAAAGCTATTTTATTTTATGAGCTAAATCAGTCCCGTAGATGATTTCGCTGATTTTATTACTAGTATGATTCATTACTAGCCTGCTGATTCGAAAAATAAAAAGTAACGAAAATGGTGCTTGTTTAGAACAATAATTAAAGGGCGGCAACTAACCGATCGACTGCAGCTTCGAGTGTTGCTTCATTTTTTGCAAAGCAAAAACGCAATACCTTGTTCTCAGTTTTATTTACATAAAATGCAGCAGCTGGAATAGATACAACGCCTGCATCTTTAGTCAGCCTTATTGCAAAATCCATTTCACTCTCTTGAGTAATTTGATCATAACTATATAACTGAAAATAGCTTCCATAAGAAGGCAAGGCTTTGAACTTTGTTTGTTTCATCAGCTGCTGAAAGTAATCCCTCTTTTTTTGTAACTCTTTTCCTAATTGTAGATAGGGTTCTTCTTGCTGCAAATATTCCGCTATTGCAAATTGAACAGGACTGTGGCAGGAAAAACAATTGTACTGATGAATTTTTCTAAACTCCTTCATCATTGATGCTGGGGATATGCAATAGCCCATTTTCCAACCGGTACAGTGATAGGTTTTACCAAAAGAAAAACATACAAAACTTCTTTCTAACAAATCGGGGTAACGCAACATACTTTCATGTTGCTTGTCATCAAAAATTAAATGTTCATACACTTCATCACTTAGAATAAAAATGTTGGTATTTTTTACTATCGCGCGCAATTGTTCGATATCATTTTTACTCAGAATGCTACCCGTCGGATTATGCGGCGAGTTAAGCATAATCATTTTCGTTTTCGGAGTTAGCTTTTGCTTTACCAAATCCCAGTCTATTGAATAGTCGGGATAAACCAGTGGAATTAAAATAGGAATTGCTCCATTGGTTTCTATATTCGGGATATAACTATCATATGTAGGCTCAAATACAATTACTTCATCACCTGGCCGCAACACCGTAGTTAAGGCAGTATAAATAGCATAGGTTCCGCCAGGAGTAACGGTAATATCAGTTTCAGGATTTAGCTGGGCGGCATAAAGTTTTTCAGCTTTTTCAGCTATTCGCTCTCTCAATATTGACAAGCCATTCATGTGAACATATTGATTATGGCCTTGCTGCATGGCAGAATTTACCAGTGCTATCAGCTCCTTACTCATCATAAAATCAGGAAATCCTTGACCCAAATTAATCGCATTGTATTGAGCCGCCAGCGAGCTCATCTGAGTAAAAATAGTAGTGCCTACTTGGGGGAGTTTGCTTTGAATGGAAGGAGTCAACTTTATTGAATTTAAATAATCAAACAGCCCCTAATAAATGAGGGAGGAGTTTTTTAACAAAAGAACTGACTAAAGATATTTTTCGCCTTTATTTCTTTTCACCTCTGCAACGTATTCTTTAATCGCTTGTTCTTTATCCTTTTTACAAATTAGTAAGACATCTTCCGTATCCACCACAATAAAATCATCTAAGCCTTGCACCAAAACTAATTTTTTATTATTGGCGTGAATGATATTTTTAGTAGCGTCAATAATCATTACATTACTTCCAGCCACTGCATTTTCAAAATAATCTTTTTCGAGGTTTTCATATGCGCTAGCCCATGTTCCCAAATCGCTCCAGCCAAAAGAAGAAGGAATGATATATACATTATTCGCTTTTTCCATTACGCCGTAATCAATTGAAATATTTACACACTGAGGATAAATTCTTTCGATGGCTTCTTTTTCGGAAGGCGTATTAAAATTTTCTTTTTCCGCATCAAATACTTCATGCATCTCTGGCAAAAATGCTTCAAATGCCTTAATAATATTTTTAATTTGCCAAACAAAAATACCCGCATTCCATAAAAAATCTCCACTTGATATAAATGTTTTGGCTAGCTCTTTGTCTGGTTTTTCAGTAAATGTTTTCACCTTAAAAACATTGTCACTGATGGATTGTGGCTCATATTGGATATAGCCATAGCCGGTATTGGGATGGGTAGGTTTTATTCCTAAGGTAATTAGGGCCTCATTATTTGCAGTAAAGTAAAGCGCTTCTTCACATTTATTTTTAAAATTTTCAGGTTCTAAAATAATATGATCTGCAGGAGCACAAATCAAATTAGCTGCTGGATTAATTTGCTGTAACTTATAAGAAATATAAGCAATGCAGGGAGCCGTATTTTTTCTCGAAGGCTCACATAAAATATTCTCAACTGGCAAATTGGGCAGTTGATCAATTACAATTTGTTTGTACTTTTCAGTCGTTACAATATATATATTTTCAACAGGAATAAATAAAGCAAACCTGTCAAAAGTCCCTTGAATAAGGGTTCGGCCAGTATTTAAAATATCTAGAAATTGTTTCGGAAAATCGGTACGACTCATTGGCCAAAATCTACTGCCAATTCCGCCCGCCATAATCGCTACATAATTATTATTCGTCATGATTTACTTATCGGTTAATAAATTTACAGCTGTTATAATAAAAGTGTTACGCTTAATAGTAAGCTAGTTTTTGAGGCTTCGATCAAGCTATGCCCTTGTTTACAATCTCTACGGAACTCGTTGCTTACCTTATTCATTGAACCTGTTTTCATTAAAATAATTTAGGGTAAAGTGAGGGCCACTTAACACTTGCTCATTTCAAGCAGCAAACCTACTTTAAATCATCCATAACACAAAGGGGTATTATACTCTTATTGACCTAATTCCCAGGGCTAAATGGAGAATTTTAGTCAAATTTTCCCTATTAATAATCGACAAGTTGAACCTCCGGTTGCTATGTTAAAATAGAAATTGTGTTTTAAGCAAAATTGTTTAACTTAACTTATATAAGTAAAGGAGGTTAATTTGACTTTGCAAGTCGATTGAATTAACTTCGTCTACTTTAAAAAAATTTAGGACCGGCAAAGCTTCTTAATAAAAATAAGAGTTGTCCCAAACTGCCAACTATTTAAAACCAGGTAGAGGATAAAGAAAGTTATGGCTACAGAAAAAGCGAAATCTAAACAAAAGTCGGCAAAAGAAATACCCCAATCATCTGTTGATAAAAAAGCGGTGAAGGCAATCAGTCAAGAGAAAAATTTAAACCTAACTGATCAATTACAGCGTTACTTCGGATTTGATGCTTTTAAAGAGCCTCAGGAAAAAATTATAAAAAATTTATTAGCTGGAAATGACGCATTGGTAATCATGCCCACTGGAGGCGGAAAAAGTTTGTGTTACCAATTACCTGCCATTATCAGTGAAGGTTGCGCCATTATTGTTTCTCCCTTGATTGCACTGATGAAAAATCAGGTAGACCTTGTAAGAAGCTACAGCAGCAAGGATGATGTAGCTCATTTTTTAAACAGTACACTCAATAAAGGTCAACAGAAAATAGTAAAAGACGATCTTTTGTCTGGTAAAACAAAAATGTTGTATGTAGCTCCAGAAACCCTAACTAAGCTTGACAATATTGAATTTTTTAAAGAGCTGAATATTTCATTTTTTGCAGTAGATGAAGCCCATTGTATTTCTGAATGGGGGCACGATTTTAGACCTGAGTACCGCAGATTAAGGGAAATGATGGAAATTATTAATCCAACTGCTCCTATGATTGCGCTCACTGCTACGGCTACCCCAAAAGTTCAAAGTGATATTTTAAGAAACCTTGGACTTAGAGAACCACAGATTTATATTTCTTCTTTTAACCGGCCTAATTTGTATTACGAGATTCTTCCCAAAATACAGAAAGACCAAACGGTTACTAGTATTGTCCGTTACATCTCTCAAAACAAAGGGAAAAGTGGAATTATCTATACCCTCAATAGAAAAACTACTGAAGAGCTAGCAGATATGTTGATGGCCAATGGAATTAAGGCAGTTGCTTATCACGCAGGGTTGGATAGTAAGTTAAGAGCGGAACGTCAAGATCTTTTTTTAAATGAAGATGTACAAGTAATTGTTGCCACTATCGCTTTTGGAATGGGAATCGACAAACCCGATGTTCGCTTTGTAATACATTATAATATTCCAAAATCGATAGAAAATTATTATCAAGAAACAGGTCGTGCCGGTAGAGATGGTATGGAAGGCAGGTGCATTCTTTACTATTCACATAAGGATGTAGCTAAACTTGAACACCTGATGCGTGACAAGGCTTTAAGTGAAAGAGAGGTGGGGGCTCAATTAATTAACGAAACCGTTTCTTATGCTGAAAGTGCGGTATGCAGAAGAAAAATTTTATTGAATTATTTTGGTGAGGAATATGACACTGGTCAATGTACTAAGATGTGTGATAATTGCAATAGTCCAAAAGAATTAATAGAAGCAAAAAAAGAAACACAACAAGTCCTTACCATAATCAACGGATTAGATGAGCAGTTTACGATGGTTTATCTGATGCATATTTTACTTGGAAAACCTAATCCACAGGTAAAAATGTTCCGTCACGATGAAAGAGATTTTTTTGGAATTGGAAAAGAGAAGGATGAGCATTTTTGGAATTCTTTGATGAGACAAATGATATTAGAAGGATTTATAAAAAAGGATATTGAGGAGTATGGGGTACTTAAGTTTACAAAAAAGGGGGCAGCGTTTTTAAAAAAGCCTGTCTCATTTAAAATTGTGCTCAATAATTTATTTCAAGGTGCAGATGGAGATGATGATGAAGGAATGGCAGCGCCAGCGGCTTCTAATTCTTTAGATGAAAAATTAGTGTTGATGCTGAAGGAGTTGCGCAAAAAAGTTGCCAAGGAAAAAAACCTTCCGCCATTTGTTATTTTCTTAGAAGGAAGTCTAGAAGACATGGCTACCCTATATCCTACCACTATTGAAGAGTTAGAAAAATGTCAAGGTGTAAGTAAAGGTAAAGCGATAAGATATGGTAAAAAATTTGTAGACCTCATTGCAGCCTATGTTGAAGAAAATGAAATTGAGAAGCCAGATGATTTTGTAATGAAGGGGGTAGTGAACAGGAATAACAATAAGATTTTCATCATTCAAAATGTAGATAAAAAAATTCCGCTAGAAACCATCGCAAAAACGAAAGACCTTTCCATTGAGGAACTATTAGAAGAAATGGAAACAATTGTTGCAAGTGGTACTAAATTAAATTTAGACTACGCAATTGATGAGCTGGTAGATCAATATGAACAGGAAGAGATTATTGATTATTTTAAATCTTGTGAAACTAGTAGTCTTCAAATAGCACAAGAGGAGCTTGCAGAAAGTGGGTTTAACTGGGAACAATTAAAAATTATGCGAATTAAATTTTTATGTGTGTTTGGAAACTAAACTGCTTTTCATTATCAATTTATTTATAATTAAATTGCATGGTATAAAAGATCAATGTAAAAATCCAATCGTGAAAAGTAATCAGGCATCCATTTGCAATTCCCAAGAATTACAATATTAAAAAACTAAACAACAAAATTTTTGTTGTTAGATAGATCTCCTATTTTAAAAAACATTTCATACTATTTATTTAAAAGACTTTTAAAACAACTTAACAATTATGACACCAACAAAAAGTTACGCAGCACAAAGTGCTACCACCCCATTAGCCCCTTTTAGTTATAACACCAAAGAAGTTGGACCTAATGATGTTTTGATAGATATTCTATATTCTGGCGTATGCCATTCAGATATTCACCAAGCTCGCAATGAGTGGGGTGGATCTAGCTATCCAATGGTACCAGGTCATGAAATTCTAGGTAGAATTTCAAAAGTAGGAGATAAAGTAACCAAATTTAAGGTAGGGGAACTTGCAGGAGTGGGTTGTTTTATAGATTCTTGTCGCACTTGTCCAAGCTGCTTAGCTTCGGAAGAACAATATTGTGATAATGGCACCGTGGGTACTTATAATAGTATCGATAAACAAGGTAACCCAACTTATGGAGGCTATTCTACCCATATTGCAGTAGATGAAAACTATGTCCTTCATGTTTCAGATAAATTACCCTTGGAAGGAGTAGCGCCTTTATTATGTGCAGGTATCACCACCTATTCACCATTGAAATATTGGAAAATAGGTAAAGGGCATAAGATAGCCATCGTTGGTTTAGGTGGTTTAGGCCATATGGGAGTAAAATTTGGCGCATCCTTTGGAGCAGATGTTACCGTTTTGAGCACCTCCGCTGGTAAAAAACAAGATGCTTTGAATTTAGGAGCTCACCATTTTGAGGTAACGACAGAGCCTGAAACGCTTAAAAAGCTAAAAGGTTCCTTTGATTTTATATTGAGCACTATTTCTGCTCAACATGATTACAACCAATATTTAGATTTATTAAAGGTAAACGGTACAATGGTAGTGGTAGGAGTTCCTCCCGTTCCTTCTGTAGTAAACGCTTTTAGTATTATTGGTAAAAGACGCACTTTAGCAGGATCGATGATTGGCGGAATTAAGGAAACCCAAGAAATGCTGGATTACTGTGCAGAGCATCAAATTGTATCAGATGTAGAAGTAATTAAGATGTCTCAGATTAACGAAGCGTATGAGCGGGTAATCAAATCTGATGTACGCTATCGCTTTGTAATTGAGGTAGCTTCCTTATTATAATTAGGTGAGGCAGGAATAAGGGTTGAATTTGAATTCTTATAATTTTACCTCTTTTTTTGAAATTGATAGGATTAGAACGAAATATTTGAATAGAAACTCCTATTTTTGCCACCCCAAACGGGAAGGTGTGATAGCTCAGTTGGTAGAGCAATGGACTGAAAATCCATGTGTCGCCGGTTCAACCCCGGCTCGCACCACTTTAAAGGCCTGATAATCAGCTAATTATATGATTATCAGGCTTTTTTGTATGCAAAAAAATGCAAATAGGTGCAGCTAAAAACCGATTTTCGGAGCACTTGCCGAGCACTTTTTTAGGTTCATTTTTGGAGCTAAAAATGAACCTTTCCTTGCACTAAAATACTGTAATCTGCTTCATTTAGCATCCCTTTTTCTTCTGTAAAGTGTTGAATTTTAACTTCTTAAAATCAACCAAATGAAAAGTAACAAAAAAGGACCCACCGAAATTCAATTTAATTTTTGGTGCAAATCAAGTAGAAAATTCAACAATGGGGAGAGCCCAATTGTATTCCGAGTCATTTACAGAGCCCAGCGTAAAGATGTCTTTACTGGCATATCCTGTCCGCCTAAGTATTGGCTAAAAGAGGAGCGCGCTGTAAAACTTCGCTACCCTGCAGCCGACGAAATCAACAACCAACTGCGAAAAATTCTTGGAAATGCTGAAAATGCTTTCCAAAGATTAAAATTCCAAGGAGATGAATTTTCACTAGATGAGTTAATGGATCTGATGAAGGGTAAAAACCCTCCTCCGCAGAATATTAGTGACTATATAGAAATCAAACTTGCAGAAATTAAGCAGCGAGTAAACATCGATCTAGCCAAGACGACCTTTATGCGCTACAATAGAATTGCCCGCTTTTTGAATGATTTTTTATCCGAAAAAAGAAAGTTAAAAGATATTCCTGTAAGTAAAATAGATGCAGATTTTATCCGTGAATTTTTTCAATACCTCAGAAGTAACAAAGGCAATAGTCACAATACCTGTTCCTCACTGCTTGGCTGTTTACGAAGTATTCTTGCGCCAGCCATTAAAAGAAAAGTAATCAAAACAAACCCCTTTGAAGAAATTGTACTCAACCGAAAACCAGTTGATCGTGATTTTTTAGAGATGGAGGAAATCAAGAGATTGCAAAATCTAGATTGTAAAACCCTATCAATGGATTTAAAAAGAGACCAGTTTGTTTTTTGCTGCTTCACAGGACTTGCCTATGCTGATTTAAAAGCACTCAGCAAAAAAGATATCACTCAAGATAACGACGGTTCTCTTTACATTCGACATCCTCGGACTAAGACGGGCGTAATGGCAATTATTCCACTTTTATCTGTTGCTGAAAATATTCTTAAGAAATATTCTCCAACCAATGATTGTCGAGATTTTCAGTGGACAGTCTACACCAACCAAAAACTAAACTTTGGACTCAAGCAAATAGCAATTGCAGCCGAAATTAATAAGCCCCTATTTGTCCACCTTGCTCGTCACACTTTTGCGACAACGGTCACTATGAGTAATGGAATTTCTATGGAATCAGTTAGTAAAATGTTAGGTCACAGTTCGCTCAAGCATACTCAAATTTATTCAAAGATTGTAGCAGCCAAAGTGAAGCAGGAGATGAAAGGGTTGAGGGATCTTTTTTAGGGGGGGAAGGGGGTATATTGGAAAATCCAATTAGTAGGTTGATTTTCCAATATACCCATACACTAAGATTTTGGGTATCTAAAACTACTAAAGAAATCCAGTATACAATGACCTAGCCTCTCCAATTTTCAATGACCCATCTTCGCCATGTGTAAATGACCCCCAAAGTGTATTCAATTTCAAATAGTTACGCAAATCTTAGAAATACTAATCTGTCATTTTTAAATGGGGGTCAAGCATTAATGGGATATGGGGTACTAAACCTGTGGATTTTCCAAGTATTGACTCGTCCTGAAAAAACCTTACATTTTAAAAAATTAATCCTGGTATTACTTTACAGTGGTATTTCTTAATCCTGGATTTTGTTTACAACTAAAGTTAGTCATTTTAAATTAATGTCATTTACGATAAAGTAAATAGCTTTATATTATTGGAAGAAACATAACCAAGCTCTGCTGAGGAGCAACTTGCTAGGGATATTCCAAACAGATGAACACAAACTAATCCGGCAATTAATATATTGCCGGATTTTATTTATGTGTACTTCTGCAATGCCTTAAAAAACCTCTTTTTTTCTCTTTGGATATACTTTCCAGCTTTTAGTAAATTCACCTTCTTTTTCATGAGCTATTTCTGGCGTGAGATATCCTAAACTTAAGTGTGGTCTTTTACAATTATATATTTCAATATTCGAAGCAAGTACTTTAAAAGCTTCTTTGTGATTTTGGTATACTCTTTTTGGATAAAACTCATTTTTAAGTATCCCATTCATTCTTTCAGCTAATGCATTTTCATATGGGCTTCCGCTTTGAGTCATACTAATATCAATTTTATTATACTTTAGTATTTCTACATATGCTGTTGAACAATATTGGATTCCTCTGTCTGAATGATGTACAAGTTTGCAATCTTTCCTTCTACTGTCCATTGCCATCTTTAAGGCATTCACACAACCCATTGCTTCAAGTGTAGGGTATAAGCAATAGCCAACAATCTTTCTTGAAAAAGCATCCGTTATTAGGCTTAAATAACTAAAGCCTTGCATTGTTCTTATGTATGTGATATCGCATACCCAGAGCTGTTCTGACGCGTTTAAAGTGAGACCAATAGTTAAGTTTGGGTACTTTTTCAACCAGTGATGAGAGTCTGTAGTTTTTACCATTCTACGCCTTCTGCGAACTAATAATCCATGGTATCGTAGTAATTCAAATAACTGATCTCTACCCATTTTAATACCATGTTCTTTTAATGGGGTTGATAATTGTTGTATTAACTTTCTAGTGCCAATCATAGGCATAATCTGCCTTGTCTCTCGTACCAAACAAAGTACTATCATTTGTGCAATTGTAATATTTTGCTCTTGCTTTTTTGCATCATAATATGCTTGTCTTGACACACCAAACAGTGCGCAAATATTCTCCAATGTAGCTTTTGGATTTTTTTGCCTTACTCTTTTGACTGTTTGGTACCAGACTTTTTTCTGATCTTAATTTTTAGGTCATCTTCAGCAACCTTTATCATTGTCTCAAGTGTAGTAACTTTCAACTCAGATTTTGCAAGTGCCGATGATAACTCTTTGATCTTTTTGGTCAAGGCCAAATGCTGTTGATTTTCGTTCATACTTGACAATAAATCTAATGAATCATTTTCATGTAATTGCTTAGTAGATTGCTTTAAAATAAAAAGCTTTAACGTGTTTCTGTTAAGCCCATACTTTCTACAAGCTGTTTTTTTTGGTAGGCCATTTTCATGGATCTCTTTGACAATTTGTAACATCTCAGCCTCGCTCCTTCGTTTATAGGGCCGGCCGCTCTTGGGGACTGGTTTTGATCTTTTTTTCACATTTGTTGTCATTCTGAATAGTTTTTTGACAAGCTATTTCAGGACAAGACAAACTGACCATCAGCCAAGGCTAATTCAATTAGTTTTTCGATTTCAGAATTCATAATTCTTTTTTTTTATATGCCATGAAAAAATAAAATTAAAATAATTATCTAACTGATTCTTTTAGATCAGAAATTTAAAATTGTCTAAATATGTTTTTATGACACAATTTAAAATATAGTCTGTAGTTACCCACCCTATTTAGGGTGTTTTAAATGTAATGTTTTTTTGAAATAGACAAAAGAATAAAGTGGGTGCAATGATAAATGCCCTAGAAGTGCTTTAAAGAGTTTAAAGATAACCTGTTAGCTTTAAGATTTGAAATCTAGCCATATATGAGAAAGTTTATTATTTCTGAAAACTACTACTAAACCAGAAGGCCAAATTTCAATTCTTTCGGAAAAATCTGACCATTTCATATATTCTACAATAGGTATTTCAGTTTTAGAAAGAATTAAAGATTTTTCAAAAAATAAAATTCGCTGACTAATAGTTTTAATGGTAGTATTATCCATCATTCTACCATAAACTTTATCATAATCAATAATTAGCTTGCCGTTAATGGTTGAAGAAAAGCGGCGAAAGCTTGAATCCATAAAGTAATTTGAAAGCTGATTATCATTAGCTGACAATAGAAAAGTAGGAAGTCTATTAAATAATTCTGTGGAATCAGAATAGGAACTATAATGGCTTTTTCTTTTAGAAGTCTTTGATAGAGAACTAAAAAAAGTAACTGGCAAAAAAAATAAGTATAAAATAATCTTCATATCAGATCAAAGAAATTGATTCATTACACATCAAAGCAATACCTCTGCTTTGAATTTTTATCCCCTTTTCAAATCGAAAATTATCTGAACTCATTTTAATTAAGTTTTGATGAATGAGTACACAAGTATCATTTTCAATTCTATTGATGAATTGAAAATACTTGCTCTTGGGTAAAAACTTACAAACCTCTTGTATGGATGGGCAGGCTTCTCCCTTTATATAAAAGTGTATAATTGTCAACATACAAATTTTTTCTAACCCATCAATTTCCGCCTGGTTCAAAAAGCTTAATAGATTTCTGTTCTCAAATTCCTTCATTAGTATAGTTAAACCCTTAAGTCGATTGGCTGGTCCTTCTATTGTATCAATTAGATAAATTATTTCAGGCAAATGTTCAATGAATCGAAAAAGAAAATTTGGCTCCAATAAGATCATTTTGCAAGGAGGTGTAACAAATATATAATCAACTTTATCATTATCAGTTTTAATAGTAATTGAAAATTTGTTTTGAAGATAGGTCCTTACTATTTCAACTAGGAGTGAGGATTGATTAATACCTATACTAGAACTGATACGATTACAAAATTCGCTGATAGAAATTAATTCTTCAGAATTTGACTCCCTTTTATCTTGGTTAATTTGAGGGATAGAATTTTGAATTGCGTCTACTAAATTAAAATCCATAATCGATTTATTTATAAAATGAAATAAAATAGCATGAATTAAAATATGGGTATTTTCTCCTTTCGCATTAATCTTTTTAATCCTGCTATTTCATCATTAGATGCCTGGGCATTTTTTAAGAACGCCAATTCGTAATTATAAATTTGAGTATGCTCTCGCTGCTTTTCTTTATAAGTAAAATTGCCCCAATTCCTTCCAGGTTCATCATGCAAACGGTTTTGAATATGAAGAGACTCATGAACAATTATAGAAGCTATTTCCATTTGACTAGATTTATTGAGCTCATCTAAGCCAACCATAATCCATAATATTTTCCCAGTAGGTGTTTCTTGCACATCGCAAAATGCTGCATAACCAGCTTCTTTTAAATCCCCTGATTGAATAGTAGATTTTGCGACAATTTCTTTAAAAATTGCAGGTTCGTTTAACAGCACAATACTTAGAGCAGCCTGTACCTTATCTCTCCAGCTATCTACACGTAATAGATTTATTTGACTAAAAAGAGTCGAATAAAAAAAGGAAAAAAATAATGCCAATAGAGTTTTCATGACTTGTGTATTGAAAGAAATGATTACTTAATTAAGATTTAAGTCGAAAAGGACCTCCAGTAATTACTTTTGACTGCATCGATTTTATTGCTCTGCCTTCACCTTTAGAAATTCTACCAGATGAAGTGGTAAGGTTTAATTTACCATTTTTAGTTACTTTACAAATTACATTACTCATTTTTTTAAAATTTAAATAGTTAACAATATTATGATTCAAGTAGTTTGTTAGAGAGCTTTGACAAAGTAAATGTTTGAGTAAACTCATCTATTAGTTGCCTTAATACAGCGCATTTTTCGTACTCCTCGCAAGCCATAAAATACAATAACAGTTCATAGGCTAAGTGAAGCGACTCAATTGGCCGTTTTCCTTGAAAATAGGCTATCTTTTTTTGTTTGATTAAACGGTATAGATCAATGGAATATTGATGTTTTTCTTTTTCAAATTCTGACTGAGATTCTTCAAAAAATTGATCATAATCTTCATTATCCATCTTTATGTCGATTTTAATTTTAGGTATAGCGTTTAGTATAATAATTAATCAATTTCTAAATAACAATATCTGCCTTATTTGCTCTGCATCAGATTTGCTAAAGCAAGAGGCATATATAACAGATCCGCCATCAGTGGTAACTAATAAATCACAGCCAATAACTTTTTTGTTTATCTCAATTGCGTTAATATTTTTTCTAGACAATGTTATTGACTTAGCGGCTAGGAACAGCCTTGATGCACCTTTATTCTGAGACCAAATAAAATTAGCGTCATTAATTACAATTTTTTCTGGCGTAATTAATTTACCGCCAACCAAGGGAGAAGAGCTGAATTCGTAAGTCATAAATTAATCGATTTATTCTTTTAATAATTATAAAATATAGGAATTACCTTTTTTTTTATTTTAACAACCTTGATTGTGAGCTTCGATGTAATCTTGACATTCTATATTTCCCAAACTCTGAAAGAAGGTTTTTAATATAGGCACATTTTTCATAATCCTCATTTAGCATAAAGCAAATCAAGGCGTCATATACTATACAAATTCTATTTTCATTGTTTTTTATATTTAGATACCCTACCCCATCTTGTTGTAAAGAATCGTAAACTTCTAGGTACATATCATACATACGATCATCAACTTCTTGTATAATGTCCTCTAATAAATTATCCATATCATCCGCCTTGTTAAATAGTTCTTCATCCATAAATTAAGAATTTTTAAAAGTGTTTTTAGACAAGTACAGATTTAAAAAAAATGATAATCCAATAACCTCATTTTTATTTACTTCGATTAAGGGATAGTTAGTTATTAGGGCCAGTTAAATTGCCATAAAATGAAGGCATAACGAATGAATTATTCAAAAAGTATAAAATTTAAAGGCTTTTTTTAAAAATAATTGATAAGCAAATACACTTTAATCGATTAGGCAATTTTTCAATTCAAAGTCAAAAAAAATAACTGCCTATTTCATTTGCTAGGAACCCTCCCTAATTTGCTGGAACTAACCTTTTTAACATTTCAGACCAACTTGATCCTTCAAAAATTAGAGGCATGGTTTCGGATTCTTCTAGCAGGAAATATTCTATTAGGCAGTTGTCTATTTTGCCGAAAACCATAGCTTTTCCAAAGATAGATTTGTAGCCTGAGCTCGGTATGACCTCATAGACTATGTAACCTGTTTCGAAGTCGCAGATACAAAATTCGTCATACAGGCTTCCGTCTATAGGGCAGTTGTTTTTGAAGTATACAAAATACTTGTCTAAATCTAAGTCCATCTTCTCAGCAAACTTAAGTACCTTAGGCATTAACTTTAAGGCCCTTCCTTTTAGGGCTTCGTCTTTGCAGAACCAGTCATAGAAGTTGAAGCAGTGACTCAATTGACCAGGAAAGCTATGGTCCTTGTAGAAGGCTTCAATCTGTTGGCGGAGTGTTATTTTGTATTTCATTTAGCAGCTTACAATTAATCGCTTTGATAAGATGTATAAAATTCTCTAGTTTTCAGAAGATTTTTAATTGTGAGGATTTTGAAAATTTTCTACTGCACTAGATAAATTTCCACCTTCCTTAATTTTTAAATTGCGATCTGAATCATTCTCATTATCACTTAATAAAAACATGGTTAATTCGTTTAATGAATTGAAATAATTCAATTCTTCTTCCTGCGTAAATAATCTTTGATGTATAATTTCCATAATTTAATGATTTAAGCGTTTCTAAAAATGATTAATGGCTTAAGCTGCTTGGGCATAGAATGACTCCATATTCACTTCCTCCAAATATGAAGGTTTAGTTTTATCTATACGCCTTCTAGTCATAACTACACTTACTGCCCCATCAACGAAAAAGCATTTACTGTTGGCTTCATCTTTATTCAGCTGATCAAAATAACTATAGATACTACCTTGCTTATAAGTAAATAGCTTTAGCGCTTCTTTTGGAATAGCCTTTTGTCTACAAATGAAGTCTTCATCATTAGCACGAGAAAAGGTGTACAAATTAGGACCATAAGGGTCTACCTTATAACCATCAAAACCAGCTAATTGAGAATCGATTCTCCAATAATCAAAACAGGCAAGTAGTTCTTCAGGATCTTCATTAGCATTCTCTAACTTAAGAATTGCTACAGGAAAAAAGTAAAAAGGATCAAGCATTTGATTATTAGCAAACACTAAACCATTCTTTTTACTAGGTAAAATACCCTTCTCGAAAATACCTTGTCTATTAGATGGATAAGATAGGTGCCAGATAAACCTATTGGGTTTAATTTTTGGCGCATTTTGGAACATGAGTTTATAATTTAAAACTTCTAATTCTTTAGCCTTTTGCTTTCTTAGCGCTTCCTTTTCTTTTAAGAAGTCCTTAAATCTTTTTAAACTATCGTTTTGGGTTTGAGGGATAACTTTCATTTTTTTTGTTTTAGCAGCACTCAGATGCTTTGTAAAACAAAATTATATGGTTTTTGGATATAAAGTAATATGATTTTTACCTGAATTTGTCATAATGACAAATTCAGGTAAAAATCATATTTTAAATAAAATCGATTAAAAGCTTTACTATTATGAGTTATAAGGTCAATTAGATTTTAAAAATACAGATTAATAATATTTCAAATTGTCATTATTATTACTACAATCAGTTGACTAAATTTGAGTTTTTGAGAAAATATTCACCTTATAATAGATTAATTTAAAAAAAATTCAAATATGTTTGAAACTCATAGGGAGGCGTTAATCTTACCTTTTCTAATGCTTTAAAAGAATTATCCCAACTAAATTTTGGATGCTTTATTATTTCAATATGCTTATGATATGGAGCTGATTGCCCTAAAAGCATAAATTCGAATAAAAATTTAAGTTTTTTTACATCTCTATCATTTAAAATTGCATAATAAGTAAATAACTGCGCTAGCCCTTCTATTAAATCATTAGCATTAGGATTAGGTTTCAAATTCCAAAAAGTATCGTTCCATCTATTACCCTTAGAGTCACTCATCCAATGGGTAATCCAATGGCCAAACTCATGATATAACACAATTTTGTAGACCATATTTATACAATCTGTTAATGAAGTAAAAGGCGCGAGATGTCGATTTCCTTCAAAAAATCTTGTACCAAATGATTCTATGCATTTTTTATACAATATAATCTTTCCTTCTTTATTTACACCCTCTTGCTTTTTATAACAACCAAGTCTATCAAAAATATCATCATGATGCATAAAAACACAATCTTCATTGGAAATCTCAATAGATTTTGGTGATTCATTAAAATATTCATGGTTACCAAATAAATTATCCATTTCTCCTATTCCTTTATATTCTTTTTCTTTATCATATTTCCCAAATTCAAACCCGTCATTTTTTATTTTCTGAATAACATCATTTAATTCATCTTTCAAAGTTTCGGTTGTAACTTTCATAATTGTTTTTTAAAAATTAAATAATAAATAAAATTCCATTGAAAAAAAGTGCAGTAAAATTCGAAAAAAATAAATACTTGTTAAAGAAATTTCTTATTCGCTCTTTCGAGTTTCTATTATCCAATACTTGTTCAAAAATTAATTTTACTTATTTGAATAATTTGTTTTAAACCCATTTTCAACTCTATCGAAATAGTATTTTTTTATTTCCTCCTTAGCCTTGTCATTACCCTCAATCTTAATCTCATTAAATAATCCTGTTACAAACCTTGCTATTGGCTGTATATCATTTACTGTGATTTTTAATAGAGCATAATAAGGGTCTTTTTTTATTGTAATTAAATGTTTTTCCATTATTGGAAATTGTCGAATCAGTTGTGATTTTGCAAACTTTGTAAGCATTAATTCAACTTCGATTTTTTTTCCATAAAAGTTAAATCCAAATACATCCAAATTTTCTGGTTTAGGTTCATAGGCAGGATAGGCATCAGCGGTATCAAGTAAAGGTTCAACTTTTTCCATATTCTCAATATTGTAGGTAAAAAAGGTTTCTTTGTTATCATTATAAACAAACACCTTCTTATTTTGAATATCTAATTTAGCAGCAGTTAATTTTAAATCGTAAGAAATTTTATCTCTGCCATAATATTTTTTTACTAAAAATTTAGTGTCATTTTTTATTGAATTTTTAATTATTTCAATTTCACTTTTATAATTACCGAAATCTACCAAATTAAAATAAATTAACTTTAATAATTTAGAAGTAATTAAATCATTTATCCCCTCTAAATCTTTTATTTGAGAAGTAATTATATTAAATTCATCCTCATTGAATTTCGGAAGTGATGATTGATCAATGTCATATATTCGGTACAAATTATTTTTACCTTTTTTCTTCTCCACAACAATCCCGTCATCTTCTATATCCTCAATACCTCTTTTAAGTGTTCTTTTATTGACACCAAATTTTTTTGCTAACTCTTCTAAATCTACAAACTCTATACCTCTTAACTCCAATTGCAATTGAGACTTTTTATTGATGGTTTTGCTATACTTTTCTCTGCTCATTTCGTAAATTTTATAATTAAAACTAAGTGTTTTTTTA
>CANCRO010000031.1 GCA_947380605.1 Chitinophagaceae bacterium | reverse complement strand
TCAAAATCAGGGGAAATATTGGATTCAATCACCAATAACGATCAAAAAGAACACGGCAGTTTTCTACAACCTTCCATACAAAAGCTGCTTAAAAATAATTCCACTGCAATCGCATCACTTGATGCGATTGCAGTTTCTGTAGGACCAGGATCTTACACTGGACTAAGAGTTGGGATGGCCAGTGCAAAGGGAATTTGTTTTGCATTACAAAAACCTTTAATTACCATCAATAGTTTAGAAATAATCGCCTATGCTGCCCTGTTGGAAAATAGCCATAAATATGACCTTACTAATGCACTCCTTTGTCCCTTGATAGACGCAAGGCGTATGGAGGTATTTACAGCGCTTTATAACCAAAAATTGGAAAAAATACTTGAGCCCCAAGCAATGATAATTGATCCAAGTTCTTTCGAGCATTATTTATTAATCAATAAAATTTTATTTGCCGGAAATGGAGCAAAAAAATGGGAACTGATTTGCAATAATGACAATGCCCTTTTTGCCCAAATCCCTAGTAACCCATTGGCAATGAACAAATTATCATTTATAAAATATGAAAAGAACGATTTTTTAGATCTAGCTTATAGTGAACCTAGTTATTTGAAGGAGTTTTTTGATAGCTCAAAACAAGCATAATTAGGCTTTCCAACCGCTTCTTTCAAGCAAATAGTATAAATATTTTTTTTATGTATATAAAATAGTTTGTATCTTTGGCATTCCAAAAAAATTAATATCTATGACAAATGAAACAGTTCCAAAGAAACAAGAGGTAGTTTTACCAGCAGCACCAAAGGTAGGAGGTATCAAAATTGATTACTACAATGTGAAGAAAGCCGCTCTCATTTTAAGGGCACTCAACCACAAGTTGCGTCAACAATTGATAAAACTTATTGAAGATGAAAAGAAAATTACTGTTACTGAAATTTATGTTCGTCTAAAACTAGAGCAATCTGTTGCTTCTCAACATTTGGCTATTTTAAGAAAAGCTGGAATCGTTAACACCCAGCGTGATGGTAAATTTATTTTTTACATCATCAATCACAAAAGAATTGATGAAATAAGTGAAATAGTAGATCAATTAGTAGCCTAATATTAAAAAAACTTGATTTGAAGCGGATGTTATTATAACATCCGCTTTTTGGTTTTAACTTTGTGACTTCAAAATATTAGCACATGTACATTCAACAATTATATACCGGTTGCCTTAGTGAAGCAGCCTATTACATAGAGAGTGATGGAGAAGCAGCGATTGTTGATCCTTTGAGAGATATAGAAACCTATATCAACCTTGCTAAAGAAAGAAACGCAGTTATCAAATATATTTTTGAAACTCATTTCCATGCTGATTTTGTAAGCGGACATCTTGACCTTAGTAAAAAAACAGCTGCACCGATTATTTTCGGACCTGACACTGTAACTAATTTTCCTGTTCACATAGCAAAAGATGGAGAAGACTTTAAATTAGGAAAAATTACTCTTCAACTAATCCATACTCCTGGACATACTATTGAAAGCAGTTGCTATTTATTGAAAGATGAAAATAGTCGACCTCATTCTATATTTACTGGCGACACACTATTTGTAGGAGATGTAGGTCGACCAGATTTAAGCAGTGGGGATATGAGTAAAGAAGCACTTGCATCAATCATGTATGATACCCTACAAAATAAAATTATTCCCCTATCAGATGATATCCTTGTATATCCTGCTCATGGCGCCGGAAGTAGCTGTGGAAAAAATATGGGGCCCAATAATTTTAGTACCATTGGTGAAGAAAAAAAGAATAATTATGCATTGCAACCACAATCAAAAGAGGCTTTCATAAAAGCGCTTACCGATGGATTATCTTCGCCACCCGCTTACTTTTCAATCAATGCTCAAATCAATAAAGAAGGATATGAAAGCCTAGATTTAATTAAATCAAAAGCGCTTACTCCACTTTCTGTAGCCGCATTTAAAAGTAAATTGAAATCTGACTATACTATTTTGGATACTAGAACTGCAGATATTTTTACTCAAGGATTTGTACCTGGAAGCATAAACATTGGATTAGAAGGTAGATTTGCAGAATGGGCAGGAAGTATTTTATCTTTCTCCCAGCCTATGCTTTTAATTACCGAACCAGGTAAAGAAGAAGAGACTGTTATCCGTTTAGCAAGAGTAGGATTTTCCAAAATGGAAGGTTACTTAAAAGGTGGTTTTAATGCCTGGAAAAAAGCAGGTGAAAAAATTGATCTAATCATTGATGTTGAATCTGATGAATTAGCAATGGATATTCCGCACGATCCAAATTTACAAGTGATAGATGTCAGAAAATCTGCTGAATTTACTGAAGGCCATGTAAAAAATGCCATCAATCTACCCCTAAATGAAATGACAGACCTCGCACAGATAGCTAACTTTGAAGAAAATCAAAATCTATATATTCATTGTGGTGGTGGCTATAGAAGTGTAATTACCTGCTCTTTGTTAAAAAGCCATGGTATACACAATATTAGAAACGTTATTGGAGGCTTTGAAAAAATAAAGCAAGAAGCAACGATAAAAATCGTAAAAGATCAAAGTGTATTAAACTAATTAATAAAGTTTTTTACAATACTATATTTTGTGTCCTTTCACTTCGATTTGGATAATCCGTATTAAAGTGTAAACCCCTACTTTCTTGTCTAAAATCTGCACACTTCACAATTAAATATGCAACAGTAATCATATTTCGAAGTTCACACAACTGAGGAGAAACGGATGTTTTTTCATACAATGCCTCTGTCTCTTCATAGAGTAGATCAATCCTTTTCATAGCACGATATAAGCGCTCATTATTTCTTACAATCCCCACATAATCACTCATCAATAATTTCAATTCTTTCACACTTTGAGTAATAAGAATCATTTCCTTAGGCACATTGGTTCCCTCTGATTTCCAACTAGGAATTTCATCCAAGCCAACCTTTAAATAATTACTAATAGAAGAAGAGGTAGTTGGTGTTGCTTCATTAATTGCCACCACACTTTGCTGATAGGCTCGATGAGCAAAAACCATTGCCTCTAACAAGGAATTACTTGCCAAACGATTTGCTCCATGCAAACCTGTCGACGCACATTCACCCGCTGCATACAAATTTTTAATAGACGTTCTACCCCACTCATCTGTTTTAATTCCACCACAACTATAATGTGCAGCAGGTGCTACTGGTATCATATGTTGCTGAATATCTATTCCAATGCTTAAACATTTTTCATAAATATTGGGGAAGTGTTCTATAAATTTTTCTTTGCTGAAATGCCTACAATCTAAATACACATGCTCCGTTCCATTAATCTTCATTTCATTATCAATCGCTCTTGCTACAATATCTCTTGGCGCCAAATCCTTTCGCGCATCATAACGCACCATAAATGCATCTCCTTCTTGATTCCGTAAAATACCTCCATCACCTCTCACCGCTTCAGTAATTAAAAAACTATGTCCTCTTACGCCAGGTTCATACAATGCAGTAGGATGAAATTGAATAAATTCCATATTCTCAATTCTTCCCTTTGCCCTATAAACCATCGCCACTCCATCCCCTGTAGCTATTCCTGGATTGGTAGTGGTTCGATATACCTGACCATTTCCTCCGGTAGCTAATAATGTTAGCGGAGATGAAATTTTTTCTATTTTCTGAGTGTTTAAATTCAAAACATAAACACCGTAACATTCAATATCGGGGGTTGATTTGGTCACTAGAAATCCAATATGGTGTTGAGTAATTATATCCAACACAAAACAATGACTCAGCATTTGAATATTTGGCCGTCTACTAATGGCTTCGAGTAAAGCCCTCTCCATTTCCTTTCCTGTTACATCTTTATGATGTAATATTCTAAATTCACTATGCCCACCTTCTCTTCCCAAAGAAAATCCACCCTCCTTATCTTTATCAAACTGCGCACCCCATTCTATAATTTCCTGAATCCTTTCAACGCCTTCCTTTACTACTATTTCCACTATTTCTTTATTGCATAAACCATCGCCCGCAATCAGTGTATCTTCAATATGTTTATTAAAACTATCCTTATCGAAATCCATTACAGCCGCAATACCTCCTTGGGCATACTTTGTATTGGTTTCATCGCTTTGAGTTTTGGTAACAATCGTAATGGTCTTATCTGGACAAGCATTGGCAACCTTTAAAGCATAAGTTAAACCTGCAATACCACTACCGATAACTAGAAAATCTGTTTGCATACTTTACATTGACTGAACAATTCCAACACCTTCGAAATACTATTCAGGAAAAACTATTTTAAATTAACTGGGGCTTCAACCCATGCATTACTTTCTTTCAATAAATTAATTAATTCATCAACTGCAATAGCACTGTCGACATTTCTTTTAACTACTTCTTTACCTCTGTACAAAGTGATTTTTCCAACACCACTTCCTACATAACCAAAATCTGCATCTGCCATTTCCCCTGGGCCATTCACAATACAACCCATGATAGCTATTTTAACTCCTTTCAAATGATTCGTAACACTTCTGATTTTTGCAGTCGTTTCCTGCAATTCAAAAAGCGTTCTGCCGCAACTCGGACAACTAATATATTCAGTTTTTGAAATCCTAGTTCTTGTAGCTTGCAAAATAGAGAAGCAAGTATTATTAATAAATTGTTCAACCGAAGCGTTTGCAATATAATTTCTTCCACTCACTGCAATATTAGCTGCAATACCAAAAGCGCCCGATGACATTCCCAAGCAAATTCCATCGCCCATTCCCTCTAAAAACAATGCGCCAGTTTCAGTTGCAAAATGAATGAGGTGTTCATCAGCAGTAGCCCAGTTACTATCCGTAAATAAAACAACCGGATTTTTAATGCTGCGATTCATTATTTCTACAATCATCGTTCTCACCGATTGCATAGCGAGTACATTTTTTGAATGAAGGCAAAGAACAATTGTTGGATCATTGGCCAAATCCTGTAAAAAAGTAAAGTCATTAATAGCTGTATTATCACTAAAACAATCTATCATTACAAAATTGAGTTCTTCTGATGTTGACTTAGCATTCACATACCCACTATCTTCAAATATTGGGAAATAGGTACTTTTGTCCTCAGCCAATTGCCAGGTAGCGGGATATACAATTACTTTAACAGTTCCTGGCAAGGCGAAATCAAGTAGTTGATTACCGGTAAAAATATAGTCAGCCGCCATGTCACTGATAGCCCATTTATCTGAGTTGTCGTCATAAGTATAGCCTACACTTTGTAAATGAGCAGGCGTAATTTTTTCAATTTTACTTAGATCAGCAATTACCACAGGGACCTGTTTTCCACCCAAATTATTTACTGTAAATGTTTCCCTTCTTTTATATTCAAATGGTGAAAATGGGAGCTTTTCAATTGTTGGAATTTGTTTTATATCAGTAACGTTTAAACGCTTTTGAGAATACCGTTTCACAATATCTCTGCAAACCGGAATTTCTAATTCAGGATCTTCTGTAAGACTCACTCTGATCGTATCGCCAATTCCATCCTCTAGTAAAGTACCAATTCCTATAGCCGATTTAATTCTTCCATCTTCGCCATCACCCGCTTCAGTAACACCTAAGTGTAATGGATAGCATTCTCCAAACTCATCCGTCATATGGCTAACCAAAAGACGATAGGCTTGCACCATCACCAGTGGATTACTACTTTTCATACTCAATATAATATTATGAAAATCCTCTCCCCTAGCAATTCTTAAAAATTCCATGGCACTTTCTACCATACCCATGGCAGTATCTCCATAGCGACTCATGATTCGATCACTTAGCGAACCATGATTCGTTCCTATTCTCATGGCAGTGCCATGCTCTTTACAGATTTTTACCAAAGGAGTAAAACGATCCCTTATTCTTTCAATCTCTTCAGCATATTCAGCATCGGTATAATCTATTTGCTCAAATTTTTTCTTGTCTACATAATTGCCCGGGTTAACCCTCACCTTCTCAACAATAGTAGCAGCAATTTCAGCTGCATTAGGAGTAAAATGAATATCTGCAATTAAGGGTACATGGTAACCACGTTTTTGCAATTCATTTTTAATATGTAACAAATTTTCAGCCTCTTTTTTAGAAGGAGCGGTAATGCGAACTAATTCAGCACCTGCTTCAATACAACGAATAGTTTGCTCTACTGTGGCCATCGTATCCATCGTATCCGTGGTAGTCATCGTCTGAACTCGCACAGGATGATTATTGCCCAATAAGAGATTTCCTATTTTTACTTCTCTAGTCTTTAGACGTTTGTAATCCGTCATTGATTCACAATACAGTTGCATAAGCTTAAAATTACTTCAAAATAACAACAAAAATAGAGGGCTTGTTGACCAGGTAGCCATTTATTTTACTAAAATCCACTAGGCACTGATCGTTCAAGATAATTATTTAATGAAATTCGGTTCGGCTTTTTTGCATTAATAGTCTGTTTCAACACCATTCAATTACCAGTCTTTTTCAGGTTTTTCTGGTGATGCTGCACCTACTTTCTTCAACTTGTCTTGCAATTTTTTCTCCTGCTCCGATAAGGCTTTCAATTTTTCCTCTGCTTCTTTTTGGGTCATCTTAGAAGGCTGCTTTTGAGGAGTATCATTTTGCTCTTTATTTTCCTTAGGCTGCTTTGGGTCCTTTTTTTGATCTTCTTTCTGATTTTTTTTATCCTTGTCTTTATTCTCTTTTTGATCCTGCTGCTGCTGTTGTAATGCCTGCTGTAAATTAATTCTTGCATCCTCGTCTGCTGGATTTAAGCGAAGCGCGTCTTTATAAGCAGCAATAGACTCAGGAAGTTTTTTTGAATGTTGCAATACCACTCCCTTGTTATAAAAGGCACCTTGTTTTTCAGCAGGTAACTTGCTATTTTGAATAGTTATATCATAAGCATTCACCGCATCCTCAGATTTTTTGTTTCTGTACAAAGCATTGCCTAAATTATATTGAGCCTTTGTATTAATTGGATTCTTATTGAGTGCTTTTTTATAATTCTCTTGAGCTAGGTCATACTGCTTTTGGTTATACGCCTCATTTCCTTTTTTAATAAGACCTTCAGCATTTTGTGCCGTAGCTGTAAATGAGATTAAAAATATAATCAACAATAAAAAGGGAGCGCGAGTCTTTTGAAGTAAATGAAGAAATTTAAATTTTTGGACCGATTTAACCTCTGTTATAAAAAAATCAACTACCAGTAATAAAAATACGATGGCTAATAAAAAATGAAAAAAATATTGATAATTCATCATGGATTTTTCAGTAATTGGTTTTTGCTCCATTCCATTTAACTGTGATAGCAATTCACTAACAATGCCATCCGTGCTAGAATATAATTGATAAACCCCTTTTCCATTAAGCGCTATACTTTTCAATTCCGCTTCATTTAATTTTGTAACCACTGGATTACCCGCTACATCTTTTTTAGGTGAGTTGGTTTCGGCATCTAAAATAATCGAACCTTCGGGTGAACCAATACCAATCGTATGAATCATTACTCCTTCACTTGCGATTGCCTTTGCCAACGCAAGTGCCTTTTCATCATGATCCTCTCCATCACTCACTAGGATAATAGATTTGAATTTTTTTTCTTTTGCATTAAAGGAATTATAACACATTTTCAAGGCATCGCCTATCACCGTTCCTTGAGTAGGCACTACTTCAGGGGTAGCAGAAGATAAATACATTTTAGCAGCCGCATGGTCTGTGGTGAGGGGCATTTGCAAATATGCCCGGCCAGCAAATACTACAATCCCAATTCTATCATCCCCTAATTGATCAATTAATTTAGACAAAACCTGCTTCGCTCTTTCCAATCTATCCGGCTTTATATCTTGCGCGAGCATGCTCTTACTTACATCTAGTGCAATCATTATATCTATTCCGCTTCGATTAACCTTTGCATTACCAATGGGTAATCGCGGATTTGCCAAAGCAATTACCCCTATCGTGAATGCAACAGAAAACAATACAAATTTTAGGCGAAATTTTTGGGAACTATACTCCTGGATGAGTTGACTAACTAATGCTGGATCTCCAATTTTACTAATCGTTTTTTTCTTCCAGCGGATAACGACAATATATAAACCAATGATTATTGGCAAAGCTAGCAACCCGATCAAATATTCGATATGTTGGAACTGAATCAAAGAAAGTTTTTTAATTGCCTTTTACAAGTTTTTTAAGTCAACTTTTTAAATTGTACCGCTATAATAACCCTTATCGGAAAATTCATTTTGACTTACCTCTTCCCTTCAAAAAATCCTAACTGCTTTAAGATTCCTTTCGTAATCTCCAAGCGAACTTTATTGATGTCAATATTTTTATCTTTCGCTTTTACAAAGGTTACAAAAAAGTAAGGATGTCTATTTTCTTCAATCCAACCAATGACCCATCCAATATGATTACCTTGTTGATCACTGTTCCATCCTGTTTTATATGAAAGTGAATACAAAGTATTTTCCTCCTGCTTCATCACATCCCTTACAATCTGTTGAGTCCTTTTTTGAAAAGGTAATTGATCAAAATATAAACGCTTCATTAATCCTAGTTGCTCATCTGGTGAAATCTGTAGACTTTGATCTACCCAAAAGCTATCCACCTGTCCTCCTATTTGCATATTTCCATAATGAAGACTATCAATCCATTGCTGCATGGTAGCCTTTCCAATTTGTCTAGCTACTTCTTTAAAATAGGGTTCTGAACTTACTTTAAAGGCCTCTTCCATTGTCAAATCGCTATTCCAAGAGGTTGGTTCACGGGTAACCCCATCCCATTTTATCACCATTTTTTCATCAGCAATTTTTCCAATTTCCAAACCAATCAATGCGTTTACGATTTTAAAAGTAGAAGCAGGTGAAAATCTAGCGGTATCTAATGCCATATTATAAACAGTCACTTTGCCATCTGAATTATTCAAAAGAGTAAAACAACCTTCTACTTTATTCTCCTCAAAATATTTCCCTAAACTATTATCAACTTTTGCTCTATTCACCGAGCAAGAACTAAAAGAGAGTAATAAAAAAACAATTGATAGCTTACCAAATAAAACAATATTTTTCTTCATTTTCAACACGTTGATATAAAAATCATTTAATAATATTAAGCCCCCGCTTTTACATGCTTTGCAGTTGCATCTAAAGTTTCATAAAATTCAGTTCCATATTTTCTAATCAAGGCATCCTTTAAAAAAACATAAACCGGTACTTTTAATTTTTTTCCCAATGTACAGGCTGCACTACAAAGGTCTTCCCTAGGCTCGTAGTTAACATATTCAGTTACTTTGTTCTTGCTTAATTTAACCCTAATTGGAAAAAGGTGACAGCTAATTGGTTTTTTCCACTTCACTTTTCCATCATTGTAAGCTTGCTCAATACCACATTTAACAATTCCTTTTTCATCAGTCATACCATACACACAAACTTTACTTTCAATAGTAGGAGTAACCCAGCCAAATTCTTTATCATAAACATACTTCCCTTGCTTGACCAATTCCTTTTTATTTTCTTCATCAAGATAGGGAAGAACCGCATCATACACTTCATCTAAATGCTTCAATTCTTCTTTACTAAGTGGGGCACCCGCATCTCCATCTACGCAACAGCCTCCTTTACATTTGTTAAGGTCGCAAACGAATTGTTCTTCAATAATTTCATCGCTAACCAGCTTATTGTCTATTACTATCATATCAATTGCAAAAGTACTGACAAACAACTAAAAGGAATTTAAAAAATTGCCTGTCTATTTAATTTTAATAATTGCTTCACAAAATTTTATTATTTCTTCCATCTAAAAGTCTGTAGCATATGATTAATGTCTATTTGAATAAAATCATGGATCGGCTTCAGGGAGTCTACATTGGGAGCAACATCAAAATACAAAGCTCCTCTAAGAAAATGATGGCCCGTGTCGGTAAGAAAAAATTGTTTAGCAGTTGCAGCGTTACCCCCTACCTTAAAAAACACTCCGCCAATTCCATTATCTGTCCTAAATAAACTATCGCTAATTGAATTGGAGACTACATTATTTTTATTAGTCAAGGTGTATGCATCATTGACTAATTTATCATATATATTGATTGCGGTAGAATCCGAATAGCTCCCATCTACTTTTTTAATTTTATACTTTGCGTTGCCGCCAATCGCTTTATAACTTAAAAATATTTTACTGTGAAACTGAGCGTAATCAATATTTATCCAATAAGGATTCTCAGGAGAAATATCAAAATAGGTGCTATCCTTAATAATTTCTGCATAAACAGGATATTCAAAACTATAAGGGAAATCCTTTAGATCAAATTTTCTATAGGCATGCTTAGGTAACTCAATATTAAAATAACCTCTTTTTTTTGATACGTAAGGCGAATTGCAAGAAGCCAAGAAGAGGCCAATCATCAATGGAATCAGCATTTTTTTAAGTAGCTTCATTAAAACTGAATATTTATTTTGCATTGCAACGACTTAGTTTTTTAATAATAATCAAATGAATACTGCTCTAATTTTACTGATAATGAAAACAAGAGAAAATAGATTATTGATTTTTTCTAATTACCACTTTCACTTTGTCAATTCTATTTTTATTAATTGCTAGTGTAATAAATGTAAAGTCGCCACTTACCACAGCTTCTTGCTCTTGAGGAAATTCACCTGCTATTTCCAATACAAGTCCGGCTAGTGAGTCGCTATCTCCTCTTACTTTTTCAAAAATATCTCCTGGTAAAAACATTGCTTTACAAACATCACTTATCATGGTTTTACCTTCAAAAATATAAGTATAGTCATCAATTTTTGTAAAGGCACTCTCCTCTTCATCAAATTCATCTTGAATATCTCCAATAATTTCCTCCATAATATCTTCCAGCGTTACAATGCCTGAGGTACCACCGAACTCATCCACCACTACTGCAAAATGTATACGTCGATTTCTAAATTCTTGCAAAAGATCTTCGATCTGCTTTTGTTCATGTACAAAAAAGGAGGGACGAATCAAACTATGCCAATCATAATGTTCTACCTTACTAGCATTAACAAAGGGCAGCAAATCTTTGGTATGCAACATCCCTTTTATTTCATCAAGATTACTATTATAAACTGGCAAACGGGAGTAATGAAGTTCTTCCACTTTTTTTATAACCTCCTCAAAGGAACTACTATAATCGATCCCACTAACATCAAGCCTTGTCCGCATAATTTGCTTAACGGTAGTGTCTCCAAATTTTCGAATTCCTTTTAAAATCTGTTTTTCTTCAATAGTAGCTTCATTTTCTGGCAATAAATCAATGGCATAATCTAGTTGACTATGATCTAGGGTAGAAGAATTATGCTGAGAAAATTTTTCTTCAATATCATCACCAAAACCTACTAACCGTTTACTCAATTTATTAAAAAGATGATTAAAAATTTCAATAATAAGTGAAGCGGTGGAAGCAAACCAAATTTTATGATGAGTAGCCCAAACTTTTGGCAAGACTTCTCCAAAGAGGACAATTAAAAAAGTAATGGTAAAAATTTTCATCAAAAAATTAAACCAAAGGCTAAGATGAAAAACATCTAGCACTCCATCCATTAAAACGTTGGAGATTAAAATAATGCCAATATTTGCCAGACTATTAGTAATAAGTAAAGCACCCAATAAGCTTTTAGGCTCTTCAAGTAATGTTATAATTCTCTTGAATGAAGGCTGCTGCTTAGTCTTAAGCAAATTAATATCCTTGTAGGTAAGAGAAAAGAACGCCACCTCAGAACCGGATACAAGAAAAGAAATGATAAATAAAACTACTACTAAAAAAATGAGTACTGCAGATGCAGCAGGTGTTATAGTAAGTATTGTAAAGTGAAATAAAGCGGTACTTTCCATAACCGAATGGTAATCCAAAATTATTTTTTTAGTTAATAATATCTCTAATGAATTTCAATTAGCGTTTTAAAATTTAAAAGGGTAATCTTTCTGCTCCATCTTCATCCGTTGGAATATCCCCCATGTCATCTAACCCTTCAGGTGCTCCAGCAACTGCACCGCCTTCCGTTCTTTTATCAAGCATAATTAAATTATCCCCCACAATCTCAGTTGCAAATTTTTTATTTCCCTCTTTATCCTCCCAGCTTCTAGTTTTTAAACGGCCTTCAATATAAACTTGGCTACCCTTATGTAAATACTTTTGGGCAAGCTCTGCTAATCCTCTCCACAAAACAATCGTATGCCATTCAGTCTGCGAAATAAGTTTACCACTCTTATCTTTGAAAGTCTCGGTGGTAGCTAAGGAAAATTTAGCAACAGCAATATTACCCTCCAAAAATTGCATATCTGGATCTTTACCCAAATTACCGATTAACATCACCCTGTTAATACCTCTCATTTTTGATAAATATTATTTTAAGAATTAAATTTACTTGCACTAAAACAGATTTAAAGGTACATTTTTATCCGTTAAATAGTTACTGATGAATTTAGGAAAAGGCAAGCCAGCAAAGGCCTTTTTACCAACCTTATGATATCCCTTTATTTCAATTGGATCGTTGACCGTTATTTTTACAAACTGCCCATAAATAGTTAGGTGGGTTAATTGTTGCTTATAAACGGGTGAAATATGAATCAATTTAAATTTATTTTTCCCTATCAGTTTTTTGAAAAGAGTTAAGTTACTCAATTCAACAGGGCCATCTGATTCTGCTAGCACTAATTCATACAAATTTTCCCAAATATCATTGGCTCCTCTTTTTCTTACATACGTATTTCCTTTGTAGTCAATTTGAAGGTAATATAACCACCTTGTTTTTTTGATAATCGTCTTTTCTTTGATGGGCAACAGTTGAACTACTCCTTTTAAGTAGGCTTTACATTGGTTATTTAATCCACAACTATCACAAAGAGGTAATTTAGGTTTACAAACTACTGCACCAAAATCCATCATTGCCTGATTGTATTCAGCAGGCTGCTGCTTATTTAATAAATCATTCGCTAAGTTTCCAAACAATTTCTTTCCCTCTAGACTATCAATAGGAGTTGAAATCCCAAAATACCTTGATAAAACTCTAAAAACATTGCCATCTACTACTGCGTAGGGAAGTCCAAAGGCAAAAGACCCAATGGCAGCTGCAGTATAAGGCCCAATCCCCTTTAAGGATAATATAGCTTGATATTGATCAGGGAATTTCCCATTTAAATTTTTACTAATATACTTTGCTGTGATAATCAAGTTCTTGCAACGGGTATAGTAGCCTAATCCTTCCCAAAGTTTAAATACTTTCAGTTCTGGTGCCTTCGCCAAATGGTGAATAGTTGGAAATGCAGCTATAAAACGGTGGTAATAATCTAATCCTTGAGCAACCCTGGTCTGCTGCAAAATAATTTCACTCAGCCAGATTTTGTAGGGGTCTTTTTCCCCTTTCCAGGGCATTTCGCGTGTATTTTCATCCCTATTCCAGCGAATTAGATTTTTTACAAAATATTTTTGGTTAGGATCTTGTGTCATTATAACTCAAATGTCTGTTAAATTAAGAATCAGTAAAACTTTGTTTTTCCAATTAAAGAGATTAATAGCAGCTTTATTTAAAAAAACAAGTGAAATTTACCCCTAAAAAGTTTACTACTAACTGATAATCAATTAATAATGTTGCATTTATCGAATTTATTGATTAATTTGCTTTTAAGAAAAATTAAAACTTTACATAATGAGAAAGGCAGACCTAATTTCAGCTATTTCAGAAAAAACGGGTATCCCTAAGGTGGATGTTATATTCACGTTGGAAACTATGTTTAAAGAAATCAAGCAATCCCTAATTGCCGGTGAAAATATTTATATCCGTGGATTTGGCAGCTTTATAACCAAAAAAAGGGCTGCGAAAATTGGAAGGAATATCAAGAAAAACATTGCGGTAGAAATTCCAGCGCACAATACCCCTGCTTTTAAGCCTGCAAAAGAGTTTGTACTAGAAGTGAAAACCAAAAAATTAGCCTAAAACGTCTAGGCTTAAACGCTTACCTTTGCGCCTCAATTAATTTTTGTGAAAAAACAACAAATTATCCTTTTGGCAGGAGGTCTTCTCATTTTTGCCAGCCTATTATATTTTGGCAAAACCGTTGCTACAAAGGAACCTTCATCTATGGGGGAAGCTTCTAAGCCTTCTCCGGCAGCTGGTTTCAATGTTGACAAATACTTACAAGACGCTAAATCTAAGCTAAGCGTTTCTCAAATAAACTACATTAACTCCCTAGAAAACAGTATCTCCCGAGGAGATGTGGCGGCTCAGCAAATAAAGGTTTATAACCAGCTAGCTAGCTTTTGGGCAGATTCTATACACCAGCAGGAAATTTATATATTTTACACTTCCCGGTCAGCTAAGTTGGTAAATTCTGAAAAAAACCTCACCTTTGCTGCCCAATTGATGTTAGCTGATCTCAGAAATGAGTCTGATCCAGCCAAAAGAGGATGGAAAGCAGAGCAGGCAATTGAGCTTTTTGAACAGGCTATTCAACTAAATCCTAACAATGCAAACCTACAAGTTGGTTTGGGAAGTTGTTATGTATTTGGAAAAGGCATGGTGGGTAATCCTCAAGAGACTATGAAGGGTATCCAGCAGCTTTTACAAGTAGTTCGCAAGGACTCTTTAAATATGCAAGCTCAATTAGTACTAGGAATTGGAGGGGTTATTTCAAATCAATTTGATAAAGCCATTGACCGCTTGAACAATGTGTTGAAATATGAACCTGGTAATTTAGAAGCGATATCGTGGTTGGCAGATGCTTATGCTGGAAAAGGGGATAAGCCCAATGCATTGAAATGGTATGAAATTAGTAAACGGATGGTTAACAATCCCGTTTATACAAAAGAAGTAAACGAAAGAATTAAAATGTTGAAATAGAATTATTGGAATTATTCCAAGAGTTTGAATTCACTCCATATTTTTAAAAATTTTTATTAACAAAAAAAAGACTCGGTATGCCTTGTGGTAAAAAAAGAAAACGTCATAAAATTGCTACTCACAAACGTAAAAAACGTTTAAGAAAGAACCGTCATAAGAAGAAATAATTTTCTTTTTAACATAAGTGCCGGCTCCCAAAAGTCGGCACATCTTTTTAGTCAATAGGCTGTAAAGGTTATCATGGAATAACCCTTTAGGCCTTGTTGTACGTTACCTTTTCGTGCTGTACCCGTCTCTATTAAAAGTAAAATTAGTGACTAAGGAACTGATTATAAATACTACTCCACAAGGCGTTGAAATAGCCCTGTTGGAAGATAAAAAACTCGTGGAGTTGCACAATGAAAAAGCTGATGCAAACTTCGCTGTGGGGGACCTTTATCTAGGAAAAGTCAAAAAACTTATTCCAGGACTAAACGCTGCATTTGTAGATATAGGATTTGAAAAAGATGCCTTTTTACATTACACCGATCTAAGCCCCTATGTTAAATCAATACTGAAATTTACCAATATTGCTATTAATGATCACTCAGAAAAAGGCTTTGATTTCGGTAAATTTCCAGTTGAACCAGAAATTGTTAAAACCGGTAAAATAGCAGAAGTACTCGGAGGAAAACCCAATGTATTGGTTCAGATATTAAAAGAACCGATTGCGGCAAAAGGTCCGCGATTAAGTTGCGAACTTTCCTTACCCGGCAGATATGTAGTAATTACCCCCTTTAATAATATCATTGCGGTATCAAGAAAAATCCATTCTAGCGAGGAGAGAAAAAGATTGCACAAGATTGTTGAATCAGTAAGGACCAAAAACTTTGGAGTAATCGTTCGCACTGCGGCTGAAGGAAAAAATACAGCAGAACTTCATGAAGACTTACTTAGTCTTTTAAATACTTGGAAAACCATTCAAGCAAATTTGAAAGGTGCTGTTCCCCCTGCAAAAATTTTAAGTGAACAAGGGAAAGCAAATAGCATGTTACGTGATTTACTCAATGAGGACTTTAACCGAATTGTAGTCAATGATAAAAATATTTTTACCGAAACCAAAAGTTATATCCAACGAATTGCCCCTGAAAAGGTAGAGATCGTTTCGCTTTACAACCAAAGCTCACCCATCTTTGACAGCTTTGGTATTACCAAACAAGTAAAAGCGGCATTTGGTAAAACAGTAAACCTTCCCAGTGGAGCTTACCTAATTATTGAACATACAGAAGCCCTTCATGTAATAGATGTAAACAGTGGTTATAAAAGCGTAAGCAATAACCAGGAAGAAAATGCGCTAGAAACAAACTTAGAAGCTGCCGAAGAAATTGCAAGGCAATTGCGTTTAAGAGATCTTGGAGGTATTATCGTAGTTGATTTCATCGATATGAAATTAATGGAGAATAAAAAACGCTTAGCAGATGCGATGGAACAATTCATGCGCACAGACAGGGCTAAACATGCTGTTCTTCAAATAAGCAAATTCGGACTAATGCAGATTACCCGGCAGCGTATGAAGCCGGAAATGAATATTAATACTTCAGAAATTTGTCCGAGTTGCAGTGGTACTGGTAAAATTTCATCTACACTAATTTTAGAAGATGAGATTGAAAAAAACCTGAGCTACTTGATTATGCAAAAACATAAGGGGTTAACCATTCAAGTAAATCCAATATTACATACTTTCCTAACTAGCGGATTCATTTCAAAAAGAAGAAAGTGGAGTTGGAAATACAAGCAAAAAATTAAAGTAGTGGCTAACTCTAATTATCACTTAACAGAATTTCATTTCTTTGATAATAGCGAAGAAGAGATTAAATTATAATAAATAAGCCCCAATTGATTGGGGCTTATTTTATGAAAAATCTTTGAGTAATTTGATTTCGCTTCGATACAATAAGATTTTTCCGTCATTTTCCATGTGTTTAAGCAGCCGAGATACTACCACCCTTGAGGTAGCCAATTCATCTGCAATTAAATAATGGGAGGCTTTAATAACATTTGAGCCAGACAATCTTTTTTTCTCTTTAAGATACGCTACTAAACGTTCATCCAACTTATGAAAAGCAATACTTTCAATAGATTTAAGTAACTCTAAAAAGCGTTCGTTGAAACTCCGCATGATATAATTTTTCCAACTTGGATACTTGCAAAGCCATTCATCGAGTTTATTATGAGGAATTGCTATCAATTCAACCTCCTCTTCTGCAATTGCTTTTACCTCACTTTTTCTAGCTTCTACACAGCAACTATACGCCATTGAACAACTCTCGTTGCTGGAAAGATAATACAACAAGATTTCCTTACCACTATCATCCATTTTAAATACTTTGATAGTTCCCTTTACAACAATGGGCATCATACGGATGAAATTTCCGTAGTCCATAATAACATCCCCCTCTTTAAAATATTTTAGCTCACCAAACTTATTCATCTCCTCTAACAAAGCAGGTTCAAAGGTTTTGCCGAAATGATCTACACTATTCATAGCATTAATTAATGAGTGTTAAAGATAGTTGGAATCTATTAATAAGATAGGTCCTATTAATTCCAATCACCTTCAAATTAATAGGGAAGAAGCAATCCTATTGAAAAGTTCTTTCAACATTTAAAGAACCTCATAAAACTTATAAAGATATTCAATACACTAAAAAAATAGTTAAGTAGAAATTGTATCAGCCAAAAGCCGACCTTTTTTATAAGATCGGCTTTAGAATAAAATATAAATACTTTTTGCTAGTTTACATATGCACTGACTTGATCCCAAGTACCCCCATTCGTTACATTGGTATGACCATTTTGCTCCAAAATTAGCTTAGCCTGACCACTCCTATTTCCACTTCTGCAAAAAACGATAATATTTTCTTTGCCCTTAAATTGATCTAACTTAAAGGGAATAAGGTCCAAAGGAATGTTGGTAGACCCCTTCACATTCCCCTCTTTAAATTCTTCAGGAGTTCTTACGTCTACCAAAAAAGCTCCTTTAGCAATCAATGTTTGTAAATTATTATTTTCTGTGTTTGAGAAAAACTGATTTAAAAGACTCATGTTATATTGTTTTTAAATTGAAAATTTTTTAAAGATCTCTAAAAGTCCTGACTTTTGAATTACGCCACTTTGCCTCCAGATGGGTTGTCCATTTTTGAACAAAATCAAAGTAGGGACACCTTGAATCTGGTAAGCACTTGCAGCTTGAGGGTTTTTGTCTACATCCACTTTTATAATGGTAGCTGTATCTCCAATATCCTTTTTAAGTTCCTTCAGTATAGGCGCCATCATTTTACAAGGACCGCACCATTCTGCTGAAAAATCAACCAATACCGTTTTATTCGATTGTATCATTTCGATGAATGTCATATTGCTTCAATTTTTTATCTGGTTTAACTAAGGGCTGAACCTCCTTTTTAAAAATACCTAGAAATAACGCCCCCATCAAAGCCCCATATAAGGTGCTGTTTAAAGGCCTTGAAGTTATCATACAGGTTCCAGATGAACAGCCTATTTGTTGCCAGTAAAAATAACCAGCCACCCCGCCCAATAAGGCCCCAATAACATATAACTTATTTTGTTTTACCCACTTCTTCATAAGATATTTCTTCGGTTTTTTGATGGTTAGTTATGGGCGGAACTGAGCATCCACCATTTGCACAACAGCCAATATTAAATACAGGCATGCTGGTAAATAAAACACCTATTAGCGTCATACCCCAATCTTTAATCAAAACTGACTGTACAATAATAGCCATACCTAACACAAGTCTCACCAATCGCATAAAATTCCAATTGGTCAAAATAGCTGATTTCATAAAAATATTTTTAAATTATCAAAAGGATCACTACTTCTTTTTTGAATCGCAAGTATTTAACCCCATCAAAGTATAAAGAGGACAAAAACTCACTAAGCTAGTTAAAACAAAAATGCCAGCAACTACTAGTAAGACTACCCCCAATACTCCAGTTATTATATTTGAAAAATACAAAATTGCCATTGCAAGAGCGAATACAATTCTTAAAATTCTATCGAGATTACCCATATTTTTTTTCATATAAAATAATTTAAATGCAATTTAAACAACCGATTAGACTGTTTTGGTAACTTTAGTTACACTTTATAAAAGTGATTTTTAAATTTAAACCTTTGATTTAATAATAAAGATGACTTTTTTCATTCTTAATGATGATAAAGGACATTAACTAAAGCGGATACTAGAAGAAATAAAAATGGGTTAAAAAAATTTTAACCCATTTTATTAAAGTGATTGTATTTACATTTTACTCCACCCTATTCTTCATTGTCATTAATAATGAATAAGCTCCTTTGGTAACGAAGTCAGCTAACGCAACATTACTATTAGCTGGTAAAATGATTTCTGTAAATCCATTTTCACTTTCGCCCAGTTCCACTTGAATCATTTCAAACTTATTGCCTCCCAAAGATTGATAGATGTATTGTTTACCTTCAAAACGTACAACCGCATCGACTGGTAAAGAAATTGATTTTTTATTTTTTACTTCTATTTCTGCATTCATAAAAGTTCCTGGAACCAATGACTTATCGTACACTTCAAAATGACAATGCACTTCTGTATTGCCCTCGGCAGAAATTTCCTTCCCAATTAATATTATTTCACATGGATATTTTTTGTCAGGATAATTATTGGTATAAGTTACCAGGTGCTGGCCAATAAAGAGTTTGTCTAAACTTTTTTCGAAGACTTTCAGATTTAAATGAACATCAACTGGGTTGATCAATTCAAACAAAACATCGGTGGGAGATACATATTTACCAATATTTACATTCACCTTTGAAACAAATCCGTTAATCGGCGAAACTACATTTACACTTCTTAAAATATTTGTCTCACTTATTTTGTCAGTACTAATGCCCAATAAATCTAGCTTAGCTTCTAGTGCAGTAAGTAAAACTCGCTGGCTCCTGTATTCTACCTCTGACAACTGAGACTGTTTATCACTACTAGCCTGACTTTGATTCAATTCTTTCTGACGTTTAAACTCATTCTCTAAGTAGCCAATTCTTGCCTTCGCAGTTAAAAAGTCCTGTTGCAATTGAATATACTGTTGGTCTTGAATCACTGCAATTACTTGGCCTTTATTCACACGCATCCCTGGTAGTAGTTGAGTGGTTTTTAAATACCCTCCCAATGGTACGCTAATAGATACTAGATTCTGAGGTGGTACATCAATTTTACCATTTACTTTTAAAATTGACGAGATTTCTCGCTGCTCCAACTTGCCTATTTCAATACCTGCATTTTTTATTTGAGCTGGAGTAAGCAATACGGTGCGTTCTTCTTTACTGAGTGTAACCGGTTTGCTTTCATTTTTAGACGAACAGGAAACCAACAATAAAATAGATGCTATTAAAAAAATGGATGACTTCATAGATTAAAAATATTATTGGTTAGTTAAATAATTTAGTTGAATGATAGATTCATTCAAATTTTTCAATGCTTCCAAATACTCATTTTTTATCAAGGTAGCTTGGTGAATAACTTGCCCCCATTCTAAATAATTGATACTACCACGGGCCAATTGCTGATTGGCAGTAGTAGTAATCAGCGAAGCATTTTTTAAAGCCTTCGATTCGAAATAATTTACTGTTTCAAGATACTTTTTGTATTGAACAAATGCAATTTGGTACTCTGTTTGCAATTTTTGCATACCAGACTGATACTCTTGAATAGCCAGTTCTCGATTAAATTTTGCAGCAGTTACCCTATCCTTTTGTGTTCGAGCAAATACAGGAATCGCTAACCCAAGCTGTACGGTACTAAAACGCTGGGTTCCTGGATAGAACTTGTTATCTGCGCCAGTTCCACGAATACTGGAGTTATTATATCCTAATGAAAAATCAGGGAGTAATTTACTCTTTTCAACTGCAATATTAGCATTGGCAATTTGCTGTTGTTGCTCAATTAATTTAAGGGTAGCATGATTCTTTAAAAGGGAGGTATCTAAAACTGCAGACCACTTTAATTTATTTTCACTTTCAAAAGGAACATAAGGAGAACTAGTATTTAATAATAATTGAAACTCAATCTTCAATATTTCTACGTCTTGCAAAATTTGGTTTAACTGCAACCTTACTTCACCTAATTGAGTTTCTATACTTACTTTTTCTAGAATATTCGATTCCCCTTTTGACAACCTCAATTCAGCACGTTTATACAAATCAGCATACAAACTATCTGCCTGCAGCAGAAGTGTCTTTTTTTGATTTACATATAAAATAGTATAAAATATTTGTGCCACCTGTTTCTTCAATAAACTTTCTTTAACTGATACATTTAGCAAACTACTTTTCCATTCCTGCTGCATCAATTCCCTTTGATTTAAATATACTTTAGGAAAGGTAAAAGACTGACTAAGGCCAAATTTTGAATCATTATAGATACTATTTATTTGACCAGCTTCTGCCGTAACGCCCATCTTTGGAAGAACTGCTTTATTAGGAATCAGCATTTGCTGATATTTAGCTTTTAGTTGCTCATTTTTAACAACTAAATTATTATGAATAGCAGAATCAGTGGCCGATTTCAGCGTGATTGATTTTTGAGCCATCCCTACACTACAGTCACCAATTAATAGAATTAAAAGTACTGCGCTAATGATACCAGTATTATTTTTGGTAGATTTTGTTTTAATAAAATTTCCTGATTCAAAAACCATATATAATACGGGTAATACAAAAAGGGTTAAAAATGTTGCAATCAACAAACCACCAATCACTACAGTTGCCAAAGGCCGCTGTACCTCTGCTCCTGCGCCATCACTTAAAGCCATTGGTAAAAACCCTAAAGACGCCACACATGCCGTCATCAACACAGGGCGTAACCTTACTTTTGTACCCATCAATACAATTCGTTTAACATCTTTCATACCCTCATTTTTTAATCGATTAAATTCAGCAATTAAAACAATGCCATTTAACACTGCTACTCCAAATAAGGCTATAAACCCAACGCCAGCACTAATGCTGAAAGGCATCCCTCGAAATGCTAAAAACAATATACCCCCAATAGCTGATAAGGGTATGGCAGAATAAATCAATAAGCCTTGCTTAATTGATGTAAAGGCAAAATAAAGCAATAGAAAAATTAAAAGTAATGAAACAGGAACCGCTATCATCAATCGTTGCTTTGCTTCATTCAAATTTTCAAAAGCACCGCCATAGGTAACATAATAACCTGCAGGAAACTTTAGTTGTTTCTCTACCTTTTTTTGCAGTTCATTGACAATACTTTGAACATCTCTTCCTCTTACATTAAATCCAACTACAATTCTGCGCTTGGCATCTTCTCTTTGAATTTGATTAGGTCCATCTTGTATTTGAACATCGGCTAATTGATACAAAGGTATTTGGGTGCCTTGAGGAGTAGGGATAAGTAAATTTTGAACATCCTTTACCTCTCTTTTTAAATCACCTTTTAAACGGACCACTACATCAAAGCGCTTTTCTCCTTCAAATAATAAACCAGTACTTTGACCAGCAAAGGCAGTATTAACAACCCTATTGATGTCATTAATATTTAAATTAAACTGAGCAATGGTATTTCTGTTATAACGGATAATAATTTGAGGCATTCCAGCAATTGGTTCTACATATAAATTTTTTGCCCCCTCCACACCACTTACAATGGCTCCCAATTTGGTAGCGTAAGTAGCAAGTGTATCTAAATTTTCACCAAAAATTTTACACACCACATCCTGTCTAGCTCCAGTAATTAACTCATTAAATCGCATCTGAACAGGAAACTGAAATCCTACGGTAACCCCTGGCACCACCTGAAGGGCAGCACTCATTTTTTCAGATAACTCATTAAATGTTTTTGCCGATGTCCATTCAGACTTTGGTTTTAAAATCACCATCATATCACTTGCATCCATTGGCATTGGATCAGTAGGCACTTCGCCACTACCAATTTTAGTTACTACTTTTTCCACTTCAGGGAACTGAGTTTTTAGAATATGTGCTGCCTTCTGCGTATTAACGATCGTAGTATTTAAGGTACTACCACTTAATACTCTAGTGTCTACAGCAAAATCACCTTCTTCCAATGCAGGTATAAATTCACCTCCTAAAGAAAGTAGTATAAAAACCGATACAATAAACAATCCTACTACAGAAAATAAGACTGTCTTAGGAAAAGCAACTACCCTATTCAAAGCAGATTGGTAAATCCTCTCCACTTGCATCATCAATCTATCCGACCAATTGGGCTGATGTTTTACTTTTTTGCTTAAGAAAAGTGCACTCATCATTGGGATATAAGTAAGAGAAAGAATAAATGCGCCTAACAAAGCAAAGGCTACTGTTTGTGCCATTGGCTTAAACATTTTTCCTTCTATTCCCTGTAATGTGAAGATGGGCAAATAAACTACTAGTATTATAATTTGACCAAATACTGCACTATTCATCATTTTGCTAGCAGAAAATTTAACCTCTTCATCCATCTGAGGCTGCGTCAACTTATTAATGTCGGCAAATTTCTTACTATGAGTAAGTTGATGCATCACTGCTTCTACAATAATTACCGCACCATCTACTATCAATCCAAAATCTAATGCACCCAAACTCATCAGATTTCCGCTCACTCCAAAAAGATTCATCATGATGACTGCAAATAACATTGCAAGGGGGATTACAGAAGCAACTAAAAAGCCTGCTCTGAAATTTCCAAGAAAAAACACCAATACAAATACCACTATCAACGCACCTTCTAATAGATTTTTCTTCACCGTACCAATCGCATTATCTACCATTTTGGTTCTATCTAAAAATGGTTCAACTACTACTCCTTCTGGTAAAGATTTTTGTATTTGGACAACTCTTTCTTTTACATTTTTAATTACCTCACTACTATTAGCTCCTTTCAACATCATCACCACTGCACCAGCGACCTCTCCTTTGTCATTGAAGCACATCGCTCCATAGCGAGTTGCAAAACCAATTTTTATTTCGGCTACATCTCTAATAAATAAAGGGGGGCCATCATTGGTTCTTTTGATGGCAATATTTTTAATGTCTTCTATATTTCCAACTAATCCTTCTGATCGGATATACAAAACAGCAGGCCCTTTTTCAATATAGGCACCGCCTGTATTTTCATTGTTCGTTTCCAGTGCTTTAAAAACATCGGTAATGGTAATATTATAGGAAAGCAATTTATTTGGATCTACCTCAATAGAATACTGTTTTAATTTACCACCAAAACTACTCACCTCCGCTACTCCCTTAACACCCAATAACTGACGACGCACAATCCAGTCCTGAATAGTGCGCAAATCAGTTTCATTATACTTATTTTCATAGCCTTCCTTTGGTCTTACAACATATTGGTAAATTTCACCAATACCGGTACTAACAGGACCTAATTCAGGAACACCGATACCTTGAGGAATTTGAGATTGCACTTTTTGAAGTCTTTCTGCCACTTGCTGTCGAGCCCAATAAATATCGGTGGCATCATCAAATACTATCGTAACTAATGATAATCCAAATCTCGAAAAACTTCTGATTTCCTTTAATCCAGAAATATTATTATTGGCTTGTTCAATTGGAAAAGTCACCAATCGTTCAATATCTGTAGCTCCAAAAGAAGGAGCAATGGTAATTACTTGTACCTGATTATTGGTAATATCGGGTACTGCGTCAATAGGCAGTTTTGTAAATTGGTAACTGCCATAGCCTACAAGGGCTATAATAAATAGCCCAACAATGAGTTTGTTCTTGATGGCAAAACCAATTATAGCATTTAGCATAATTGTCTTTTAAATAATGTAAAATGAATCTTTATACTGTGCCAATTATATAAATAGCACAAATTTGAGAAACCTTTGCGTTCTTTCAAAAAATTAACCTAACAAGATTTTGGGGGCTGCCAAATAGAAGCGATGCTAGAAGATGATATGGGAGCAATATAATATCCGTATATTTTCTTTTGATCAAGCTCTAAAGGCTTTATACAAGAAAACTGAACGGTTATAGGAACAAAATCAGCAATAGAAGCTGCAATACAAAAGCTTAAACTTTTAAAAGGCAATTTCATATCTCTTTCATAATCCTGATCCTTTGGACTTCCATTGAGATAATGCATGGCTAGAAAATCCAGCATTGAAATATCTTTATCGGCTAGCTTGTGCTCAGTATAGTGCTGAAAAACGATGGGTAGTTTCAACAACTCAGCCGTTACCTGTGTAGAAAACAGATAAATGCAAAGAAATAATATGGCGGATGCTTTTTTCAGAATCCAAAGTTAGTTTATTTGGAAATACTTTTACCAAAGAATGTAGCTAATCTAATTCGAGATTTCCATTCATTTTCTAATCAAGCACCAATAAAAAATCAGCTATCTATTGAAGATCATTTCAATAAATAGCTGATATAAGAATTTTGAAAGAATATATTAGGTTAGATGAATAAATGTTTTAAAAATAAAGGCCGCCAATAATCCTCCTACAATTGGTGCTATTACAGGAATCCAGCTATAACCCCAATCACTATTTCCCTTGTTTTTGATAGGTAAAATTGCATGCATAATTCGGGGTCCTAAATCCCTTGCAGGATTAATAGCATATCCTGTAGGTCCGCCTAAAGACAAACCAATACCCAGCACCAATAAGGTAACTGGTAAGGAATCTAAACTTCCTAAGGAGCTAGAAGATTTTGTCATAAATAATATTCCGAACACTAAAACAAATGTGCCTACCACTTCTGTTATAAAATTATTTACTGAATGTCTGATAGCAGGAGCTGTACTAAAAACTGCCAACTTTAAAGAAGGCTCATTAGTTTCATCAAAATGTTGCCGATAAGTAATCCATACCACCAAGGCTCCAATCATTGCACCAGCAAATTGCCCTGCGATATAAACAGGTACCTCTTCCCAAGAAAAATCACTAAAGGCAGCCATCGCTATTGTTATAGCAGGATTTAAATGCGCTTTACTTCCATGGGATGCCACATATGCACCTGTAAAAACTGCTATCCCCCATCCAATTGCGATTACAATTAAACCACTATCATTACCCTTTGTTTTAGGTAGCACTACATTTGCAACAACGCCATTTCCCAAAATGATCATTATCATTGTTCCTATTAATTCAGAAAAAAATTGATTCATAAAATGAATGTTTAGATTTATTAATTGATTAAATAGTTTTTCGCTAGATCGTTAAATTTATCCAATTCCTGCTTTTCCCACTCAGCATCTTTACCATTAAAAAATGCCAATGTTTTAGCAACCAACGGAGCAGCTTCCATTGCAGCCTTGGCATCAAGAAAAAGTAATCTGGTCCTTCTTGCCAATATATCCTCTACCGTAATAGCCATTTCATTCGCTACAAACCATAATAATTCTGCTTTGGTGTAACTGTAGTTAGGATGAATCTTTTCTGAAAATGTTGGATCAGCATTGATCATTAATTGCATATCTTCTTCATCCGTACCATAAATACTCATGGCAGTGGTAGACTTATTTTTTGCCCATCCATGTAATTTTAAATTTTTTGTTTTACAAGATACTTTTTCTAATCCAACCGACTGTATTGCTGTATCAATAGCATATTCAGCCATACTTCTGTAGGTAGTCCACTTGCCTCCAGTAACATGAATTAAACCAGAAGGCAACACTTTTACCACATGGTCTCTAGGCATAACAGCTGTCTTCTTTTCTTTACCCTGGTTTGCTAATGGTCTCAAACCAACAAAAACACTTTTCACCTCTGCAGTAGTTATTTTTGAAGTGGTATATCTATTAAAGTGATTAATTATAAAATCGATTTCTTCTTTTAATGCAGTTGGCTCTGTTGTTATATTTTCTACTGGCGTATCCGTAGTGCCTAACAATAATTTTCCTTGCCAAGGAATCACAAATAAAACTCTTCCATCATCCGTTTTTGGAATCATCATAGCTGTATTGCCTCTAAAAAAATGATGCTCTACTACTAAATGAATGCCTTGAGAAGGAGCAATCGTTTTTTCAGAATGCCCTTCTGCTAATTGAAGCAATCCATCTGCAAATACACCGGTAGCATTGATAATCACTTTAGCAGTAAATTCATGTGACTTACCACTTAATTGATCGATTGCATTAACACCAGTGATTTTGTCATTTTTCTTAATAAAACTGGTAACCCCGAAATAATTAATAACAGTTGCTCCCTGCTCTATCGCTGTCTGGGCAAGATTTATAGCCAATCTGCTATCATCAAATTGACCATCGAAATAGAGTACGCCTCCAGTTAAATGATTGGTAGACAAATCTGGCAGTTGAACCAAAGCCGAAGCGTTGGACAATAATTTAGTTTTACCCAAACTTAATTTTCCTGAAAGAAATTCATACAACCATAACCCAATACCATAATACCATTTTTGCCACCAACGATAGGATGGCACTACAAATGGGATAGAATGACAAACATGAGGTGCATTTTTTAAAAGCCTTCCTCTTTCTTGTAATGCTTCTCTTACTAAACGAAAATTTCCTTGTGCTAAATATCTTACCCCACCATGAACTAATTTAGTGGATCTACTAGAAGTACCCTTTGCAAAATCGTGCTTTTCTAATAACAAAGTTGTATACCCTCTGCTAGCAGCATCAACAGCACAACCTAAACCAGTAGCCCCTCCACCAATAATGATGATATCATAATTGGTGTCTGCATTTGCTTTTTCTATCTGCTCTTTTCGATTCATTGAATTACTTAAAACGATTAAGCTATTGATAAAGCTGCTGTAATTGCCTTCTTCCAACCATCCGTTAATGCTGTTCGCTCTTGCTCTGTGATAGCAGAAGAAAATACTGTTTCAATTTGCCATTGCTCTTGCAAATCATCCGTACTTTTCCAAAATTCAACTGCCAATCCTGCAAGATAAGCAGCGCCTAGTGCAGTTGTTTCTGTAACTGTAGGGCGAATCACTTTTGTATTAAGCACATCACTTTGAAATTGCATTAGCAAATTATTTTTAGTTGCTCCACCATCCACCCTTAATTCTTTAATGCTAATGCCGCTGTCTGCTTCCATCGCTTTTAACACATCCATCGTTTGATATGCAATGCTTTCAACAGCCGCTCTTGCAATATGGGCAGCTGTGCTACCTCTTGTCAATCCAGTGATGGTGCCCTTTGCATGTTGATTCCAATAAGGAGCTCCTAGTCCGGCAAAGGCAGGAACCACATACACTCCATCAGTAGTATCTACTTTTTTTGCCAACGCCTCTACTTCAGAGGAACTTTTTATAATGCCTAATCCATCTCTTAACCATTGAACCACCGCACCGGCAATAAACACACTACCTTCCAATGCATATTGAGTAACTCCATTGATTTTCCAGGCTACCGTCGTTAATAAATTATTATTGGAATGGATCATTTTCTCTCCCGTATTCATCAACATAAAACAGCCTGTACCATAGGTGTTTTTAACCATACCCGGCTGAGTACACAATTGGCCAAATAATGCCGCTTGCTGGTCACCCGCTATTCCTGCAATTGGTATTTCAGTGCCCAACAAAGTAGTCGTGCCGTATACTTCACTACTACTTCTAATTTGCGGTAACATATTTCCCGGTACATCTAAGATTTTTTGTAGTTCTCCATCCCACGCACAATTTTCAATATTACAAAGCATCGTTCTACTCGCGTTACTCACATCAGTAATATGAACTTTGCCATTAGTTAAATTCCAAACCAACCAAGAATCTACGGTGCCAAAACATAATTCTCCCTTGTTAGCTTTATCTCTTGCGCCAGCTACATTATCAAGAATCCATTTCACTTTGGTTCCACTGAAATAAGCATCAATTACCAATCCTGTTTTTTTTTGGATGTTTTTTTGAAGTCCTTTCGCTTTTAACTCATCGCAAAAATTAGCCGTCCTTCTGTCCTGCCATACGATAGCATTGTAAACAGCTTCTCCAGTATTTCTATCCCAAACAATTGTCGTTTCACGTTGATTAGTAATTCCAATAGCTGCTATTTCTTTTGTTGAAATATTTGCCTTTGCTAATACTTCTTTGGCAGTAGCCAACTGTGTTTCCCATATTTCTTTAGGATCATGCTCTACCCAACCTGGTTTTGGAAAAATCTGTGTAAATTCTTTTTGAGCAACTGCTATGATGCTTCCAGCTTTATCAAATAAAATTGAGCGACTACTAGTAGTACCCTGATCGAGGGCTAGAATATATTGTGGCATCGTTAATGAAATTTTTAGAATGAAAAGTTAAGCAGAATTATCTGGAATTAAATAGATAATGTTTAGTTTAAAGTAAATTTTTTATTAGACTAATAACTGATTATCTTTTTAGCATCTCTATTAAATGACAAGGCACCTGATGTTTAAAACAGGTGCCTTGTAAATGGTGTTATTCATAAATAGCGTGATAACTATCTATTTGGAAAAATTTAAATTAAATACCTAATGACCAACCTTCGCGATAAGTTCTTTTTACAAACTGATTCGCCTCATCAAAGTTGGTAACCTTCATATTAGGACCATCCCATAGTAACTTAATATTACGTCCAGGATATTGATCTTTACCCTTTGCATCTTTCTTAGCAATATTATAGCTTCTAATAGCAAGATTTCCCATTAACACACTTTCCGTTAAAGGACCTGCAATATCAAAATTAGAACTTAGATTATTAGCTTTATCGCTACCATATCCAGCGATAGCACCTTCTACCCATGCGGCGTAGTGGCCATTGTCTCCATTTGGAACACGAGCGATGGTTTGAGGCACCATAGCTTCTTTCTCTTTAGTACGAGAGGTAGGTAATAGATTTGGTTTAACGCCATAAGTACCACACATCATCTTACCTTTTGTTCCTAAGAAAATTGCTCCATTGCCTCCGTCGCCCATTACTTCATTAGCACCAAGTTCCTCTGGACGATCAGGTTGCATACCGCCATCCATCCAATGTAATTTAACATCCGGCTTACCATCTTTTCCTTTAAAGGTAAGGGTGATAGAAGATGCAACAGGGCCTGAATCTGGATACACACCCCTCTGCCAATTTTCAACATAAGGAGTGGCTACACTACATTCCGCAGAAGTAGGATAACCTAATCCCAAAACTGCAAAAGCAGGAGCCATAATATGGCAAGCCATATCACCTAAAGCACCGGTTCCGAAATCCCACCATCCGCGCCAATTGAAAGGCAATAATTTATCTACATACTCTCTATAATTTGCGGTACCCAACCAAAGATTCCAATCCAAACCTTCAGGAATAGCTGGCTTGGCAGAAGACCAAGGAATACCTTGCGGCCAAACTGGACGATCAGTATAACAATAAACAGTATGCACATCACCGATGATTCCTGCATTGTACCATTCTTGTAATTGTCTAACACCATCTCCAGAAGCACCTTGGTTACCCATCTGAGTGACTACTTTATTATCGTGTGCTGCTTTGGTAAGCATACGCGCTTCGTAAATATCATGTGCCAATGGTTTCTGAATGTACACATGCTTTTTTAATTGCATTGCAGCCATACCGATTACAGCGTGCATATGATCGGGTGTTGAAACAGAACAAGCATCAATTAATTTATGTTCTTTATCCAACAGCTCACGATAATCTTTGTAATATTTAGCCTTAGGGAAACGAGCCCTCATTTTTGCAGCTTGCCTATCATCTACATCACACAAAAAAGCAATGTCTGCCTTACCGCTATTGAAAAAATTGGTGATATCGCTTTCGCCTTTTCCACCAGCACCAATACCTGCTACTTGAAGTCGATCACTGGGAGCTGTAAACCCTCTTCCCAATACATGGCGAGGTACAATATAAAAACCTGCTGCAGTCAAAGCAGCATTGCGAATAAAATCGCGTCTTGGTTGATTAGCTTGATTGTTTGATTCCTTTTTCATAAAAATTTTTTCTTTAGATAAAGCAAATT
>CANCRO010000030.1 GCA_947380605.1 Chitinophagaceae bacterium | reverse complement strand
TAAGTAGTTGAGGGATTGGGGTAATATTTTGAATTTATTGAATATTTTATTCCTTCATTATCCAATCCAGCTCTTTTTTTAAATAATATCTAAAAAACAACGCTAGGAGCGAGAATGTATATTTTATTCATAACTTACCATTTCAAAATAGATTTCTACAGTTGTTCTGGATAGTTGTCTATATATTATTAAATCAAGATCATTTATTGAATTATTTAAAAAGGTAAGTTAAACCACTAATTAAAATTTAAAAAAAAATGAGCAAAAAAAGAAACATTACCAGACGCGGTTTTATACAGTCTTCGTCTGCTGCTGCTGCAGGATTTATGATTGTTCCGCCTAATGCGATTGCTGGATTAGGGCACAAGGCTCCTAGTGACAAACTTAATATTGCTGGAATTGGTATTGGAGGAATGGGAAGAGGTAATCTAGAGCGTATGTCGGGTGAAAATATTGTTGCACTGTGCGACGTTGATTGGGGAGTTGGAAGAAACAATGTTCCTAAAGTTTTTGAAACCTATCCAAAAGCGGCAAGATTTAAAGATTGGCGCAAGATGTTTGATGAAAAAGCAAAAGATATCGATGCTATTTTAGTGGCTACTTCTGATCACAACCACGCTGGTCCCTCTGCTCATGGAATTACATTGGGAAAACATGTGTATTGTCAAAAGCCAATGACACATTCTGTATACGAGTCTCGTTTGTTAACTAAGCTTGCTGCAAAATATAAGGTGGCTACTCAAATGGGTAACCAAGGATCTTCAGCAGAAGGTGTTCGTTTAGCTTCTGAGTGGATTTGGAATGGCGAAATCGGTGAAGTAAAAAGCGTTGAAGCTTATACCAATCGTCCTATTTGGCCTCAAGGTTTAAAAGTTCCAACTGAAACGGTTGCCGTTCCAGATACTTTGAACTGGGATCTATTTATCGGACCTGCTAAGATGCGTGCTTATAATCCTGCTTATCATCCATGGGTATGGCGTGGCTGGTGGGATTTTGGAACAGGTGCTTTAGGAGATATGGCTTGCCACGTAATGCATCCCATCTTTACTGCGCTTAAATTACAATATCCAACTCACGTAATTGGAAGTTCTACTCCATTGATGTCTGATAGTGCCCCGAATGCACAAATTGTTCATCTTACTTATCCTGAACGTAAAAGACCAAAAGGTGTAAAAATTAATCTTCCAGAAGTTAAGGTAACTTGGTATGATGGTGGATTGAAACCTGAATTCCCAATGAACTGGCCTGCAGATAGAAAACAAGATTCTGGAGTTATTTTTCATGGTACTAAAGACACATTAATTTGTGGTGAATACGGTACCGACCCAATTCTACTTTCTGGAAGAACTCCTAATGTTGAGAAAACACTTCGTCGTATTGAAGTATCTCACGAAGAAGATTGGATCAGAGCATGTAAAGAGAGTCCAGAAAATCGCATTATGTCAGCATCTGACTTTAGTGTTTCTGGTCCATTCAACGAAATGGTTGTAATGGGAGTTCTTGCAGTTCGTCTTCAATCTTTGAACAAAGTTTTACATTGGGATGGACCTAATATGAACTTTACTAACATCACTGATGATGATAAATTAAGAATCAGCAGAAATGAAACCACTTCTGCAAAAGATTTTGCTGCTGAATTAATTAAGCATACTTATCACAATGGTTTTACATTGCCAGATATGCCTGTTTAATTGAATTCAAACAATTATTAAAAGGGGCTCAGATTTATCTGAGCCCCTTTCTTTTATTAACAGGAGTTATTCAATAATTTGAATTGAAAAATTCGCTTTTAACTGACCTCTCAGTCATTTGAAATTTTACTGCTACATTATTTCCTATATTTGATAGTACTATTATTTGGATCTTAACTAAATTAGAAAACAATGAATTATAAATACTGGATTGCTTTTTTAATGATGCTGGTTAATGGAGTATTTGTAGAGGCTCAAAAAGCCGATTCACCCACTTTGGTAAAATTTAAAATCATTGATGCTACAACAGCAAAGGTTACTCCTGCAATGATTTGTTTGATGGACTTAAAAGATAGTTCAATCCATACTCCTACATTAAAATCGGTGGTAGGATCATTGTCTAAAATTTCAGATTTTTATAAAGGCATTGAGTTTAGTTCGCTTAAAAATTGGACAGGACCCATTCGGAAAATGAATGGTATCGGAACCAACAATGATCGAAGTTTTGTGTATGGTTCATTACCTTCTCTTCCTTATTGGAAAGCTCCTGTGATTTATCAAGTATCAGGAAATTTTGATATCGAATTAATGCCGGGTAAATATCATATTAGTATTGAACATGGTAATGAATATATTCCAATCGGTGAAGATTTTGTTATTACAGGTAAAGAAGCCATCACTCAAAAATCTTTTGTTCTTAAACGTTGGATTAATCTTCCTCAACGAGGTTGGTATTCTGGTGATGTGCATGTTCATCATCCAACCACCAAAAAGGAACACAAAGAGTTTTTACTTGAATACGCTACTGCCGAAGATGTTCATATGGCAAATGTTCTTGAAATGGGTCACCATTCTGATGCTAACACTGATTTTAAGCAAGAAGGTTTTGATGAAAAATTTAGAATATGCAGAGGTGATATTTGTCTAGCTTCAGGTCAAGAAGGTCCACGCAGCGACTTCGGCCATGTCATTGGACTAAATATCAATCAATTTATTAGAGCGCCTGATCCTGGTTATAATTATTATGATCTGGTATTTAAAAAGCTTCATCAACAGCCTGGAGCAATAGTGGGTTTTGCACATTTTTCTTGGAATGGCTGTAGTTTACCTCGTGGCTTTCCATGGTATGTTACTTCTGGAGAAATTGATTTTGTTGAATTGCTTCAGTTTTCAAAAATAAATACCCTTGATTATTATGATTATCTAGATCTTGGATTTAGATTGACTGCAGCTGCTGGAAGTGATATTCCATGGGGTTCTACCATGGGAGAAGTGCGCACTTTTGTCTACACAGGAAAAAAATTTTCCGCTAACAATTGGTTTAAAGGACTAAAAGCTGGAAACACATTTGTATCAAATGGTCCTGCAGTTTTTCTACAAGCAGATGGCAAACTTCCGGGCTCTGAAATCATTCAGCGTAAAGGAACTTCTACTGTGCTTTCTGTAAAAGGTATTTCCAATCCCTCTATTGGTGTGATTAGTAAGATTGCAATTTATAATAGTGATGGTTTGGTAGCAGAAAAAATTAATACTGGAAAAAAGGATTCCTTAGTTTTAAAGATGAATCATACGCTTACGCATAGTCAATGGCTTGCTGCTGCTGTGTTTTGCGAAAATAGTGCCGTAGCTCATACTACGCCTATTTATTTTATAGTAGATAATCAACCTACCTGGAATGATAAAAAGGCGCCTGCTATTATTTTAAAACAAGAAGAAGCAATCAATAAAACAGCGCAAGAAGAAAAAGCGTTACCCAATCCTGATCAAGGAATATTAACGAGGCTGGAAAATGCAAAAGTATTTTATAAAAATTTGCGTGAGCATATCCAACAATCAGGTATAAAGGCCAAATAATGCTATAAAAATGTATTCAATGGGTAAGGAATAATTATGTTAAATTCGTAGTAAACGCTAGTGGAATAATTGAAATCATTAAAAATAGAGTCATCCTAAAAAATAAATTTAAACTCAGACAAAATGAATACTAAAATCCATTCAGAAAGAAAAGAAATCTTATTCCATTCCAAACTACTAAAGCAACTGCTATCGATTGTAGGAATTGTTTTATTGGTTACCTTTTTTGTATCTCCGTCAATGCTTTTGGCTAAAAATTTTTCATTCACAGATAAAGGTAAATCGGTATTAACACCCAAACCTACTGAGAAAAAGCAGAGTTGGGCAGAGAAATTAGGATTTCCTTCTGGTAAAAAAGTTTTGTTATTGCATATTGATGATGTGGGCATGTGTCCTGAAGCAAATACTTCGACTTACCATTATATTGAGAAGGGTTTTTTAAATTCTGCTGCAGTGATGATGCCTTGTCCTAATGCAGAAGAAGTTATTTTGTGGTCTAATAAACATCCAAAAGCCGATATAGGCCTGCATCTTACCCTTACTAGCGAATGGAAGAATCATCGTTGGGGACCTATCACCGATCCTAAAAAAGTGCCGGGTCTAATTGATCCTGAAGGAAAATTGTGGCATGAAGTGCCTGGGGTGGTGATGCATGCATCAGCTAAAGAAGTAGAGACCGAAATTCGTGCACAAATTGAAAAGTCTATTGCACTAGGTCATCGACCTACTCATATTGATACGCACATGGGTACACTTTATGGGTCACCTGAGTATGTAAAAGTGTTTTTAAAAGTTGCTGAGGAATATCGTATTCCTGGAAATATTATAGATGTTACGAATCCGCTGGTTGCTGCTGATTTTAGAAAACAAGGATACCCAATCACTGAAGAAGTAATTAATACGGTTCGCAATTATAAATTGCCTCAACTTGATAATTTCACTAGTGTTGGTCCTGGTGTTACCTACGAGATAAAGAGAAAAAACTTTTTCACGATGGTAAAATCATTAAATAATGGTCTAACAGAAATTATTTTTCATCCTTCTGTACCAAATGAAAATTTAAAATCTATCACAGGTAGCTGGCAACAACGCGGATGGGAAGCTGAATTATTTGCAGATCCAGTGGTTATAAAATTTCTTAAAGATGAAGGGATAATTATCACTGATTGGAAAGAGATTATGAAAAGATTTGAAGCGAGAAAATAAATGAAGGCAGACAGATTAATTTCGGTTGATGTATTTAGAGGCCTTATCATCGCTATGATGATCTTGGTGAATTATCCAGGATCATGGAAATATATGTATGCCCCTTTAGTTCATTCAGATTGGAATGGATTAAGTCCAACTGATTTTATCTTTCCTTTTTTTATATTTATTGTAGGCGTATCTATTGCACTTTCTTATTCCAAGCAATTAACTGCGGCAATATCAAGAAAAGAGATGGTGAAGAAAATTTTAATTCGAGGAGTTAAAATTTATGCTATTGGATTTTGCTTACATTATTTACCTGATTTTGATTTTACTAAAATTGATCTCTTCGGGGTATTGCAACGAATAGCAGAAGTATTTGTTGTTTGCGCACTGCTATTTATTTTCACTTCATGGAGAACACAGATTTATATCTTAGCCGGTATATTAGTAGGCTATTGGCTTACCCTATGTTTTATCCCCACTGATTCTTTTTCAGCAGGTACATTAGAGCCTGGGGAAAATATTGCTGCTTGGATTGATTTATTATTATTCCCCATAAAAACAATTGGTATTCATGGCTGGAATGCCGAAGGTTTTTATAGTTCATTTACAGCTATTGCATCTGGTATAATAGGTATGTTAGCAGGGCGATTTATTGTTGATCAAAAAACGTCTGAGCATAAAATTAACTGGCTGATTGTTGTAGGTGTTGTATTTATTTTAGTTGGATATATTTGGGGTTGGTTTTTCCCAATCAATAAAAAAATATGGACGAGTTCCTTTGTTTTAGTTACCTCAGGATGGGCTTTAATATTATTTTCTATAGCCCTTTTTTTAATTGATCAACAAGGGTATAAAAATAATTGGTTGTCTAAAATTGGCGTTATATTTGGTTCTAATGCGATTGTGATTTATGTCTGTGCGGATCTATTTGAAACCATCTATAAGCATACAGGAATCCATGATTTTGTATATTTAGGTTTAATTAATTTTGGAATGACTGAATTGAATGCCTCGTTGATTTGGTCATTATGTTCTGTTTTCTCTTGTTTTATTGTAGGCTTACTATTATATAGAAAAAAACTATTTTTTAAAATTTAAAATGGTATCATGCAAATGACAGCAAGGCAAATTACCCTACTCATTACATTTTCTTTATTATACGCTTGCGGAGTAAAGAAAAATGGAAATCGTATCGAAAAGGCTAAAGCAATTCGTATGATACAATTAGATCCAACACATAGTCATGCTGCTGCTGCTCAAAATGATCGATTAGATTTTTTGGATAGTAATATATACGTGTATACTCCTGATAAAAATGCCATTGAGCCTTATCTCAATCAAATCAAATCTTTAAATTCTCGGCAACAAGATCCAACGAATTGGAATGAACAGGTTTATGCTGGTGCTGATTATCTAGAAAAAATGGTAGCTGATAAGAAAGGAAATGTGGTGGTATTATCTGGTAACAATCGATTAAAAATTGACTATATAGAAAATTCAATCAAAGCGGGGATGAATGTGTTTGCTGATAAACCGATCGTTATTAATAAAGCAGGATTTGAGCGTTTAAAAAAATCCTATGAGTTAGCGGATCAAAAAGGAGTTTTATTATTTGATATGATGACTGAACGGTATAGTCTTATCAATAGAGTACAAAGAGCGCTAATGCAGGATAGTATGCTTTTTGGAAAGCAGACCAAGGGGTCTAAAAATCATCCGGCTATTTTAGAATCAAGTGTTCATCATTTTTACAGAGGAGGAAAGGGGACTCGCCCAGCATGGTATTTCGATGTATTGCAGCAAGGTGAGGGTGTAGTGGATGTTACGACTCATTTAATTGATCTTGCATTTTGGAAATTATTTCCTGAGCAAGCAATTGATTATACTAAAGACATCAAAGTGTTGGATGCTGATCATAGTAGCGTAAAACTTTCAAGGTCTGAATTTTCAGCTGCTACTTCTCTTCCAGAAATACCGTTATCATTATCTTCTTATGTTAAAGATTCCGTTCTTTCTGTTTCTGCGAATGGTAAAATTATATTTACCGTAAAAGACGTTTATACAGAAGTAAATGTGGAATGGCGCCCAGCAACCCCAAAAGGGGGGAATGATATTCGGAATGCCTATGCAGAAGGAGATAAAAGTGTTGTATTTATAGATCAAGCATTTGGACAAAATAAACCTAGACTTTGCATTGAAAAAAGAAGTAATATCAGCGATAAAAATTTTAAAAAGCAGCTAGATAAGTCATTCGCTCTTCTTCAAAAGGATTTTCCTGCTATTTCTTGGTCACAAGAAGGCAAGTTTGTTCAAGTTAATATTCCTGCTGAGTTGGAATTAAAACGAGATATTACTTTCAAGGTTTTTAGTGATTACCTTTTAAATCATTCCTTACCCAAGTGGGAAGTACCCAATACTATCGCAAAATATTTTATTACCACCACTGCCTTGGAAATGGCTAAGGCAAAAGATTAAGTTTAATAATTTGGTAGTAATCTGGTTAAGACAGATATTGATTTGTTTTAATATTAAATTACTATCTAAATTCTTATAGCAATTAGTAGCCAATTCCCTCTTTTTAATAGTACTAATGAAAGGATTATTTTTTTTATAATCCCTGAAATCTATTGATTTTACTGACTTACAACGGATTCATCTTCGTAATCGGACCTAAATTAAAGTTCGGGTAATAAATTTTTTAATTTGAGGCCTAATCAATACTTTCGGTAATGAAACTTACTCGATTGTTTTGCTAAATTCTGTTAAGTTTTACAGGTCATCTTTTGGTTTTTTCTATCAAGACAAATATTGATTCTTATGAATAAAAAATGCACTCTTCAAGTCTGCTTTTTGGTAGTTTTTTTATTGGGGATAGTTTATAATCCAATTTTTGGACAGTCTCTGCCCCGTCCAGAATATCCTCGCCCCCAGTTTGAAAGAAAAGACTGGATCAATTTAAATGGTGAATGGACTTATCAATTTGACTTTGGTAAATCTGGAATTGAAAATGGGTTTACGAATTCAAAAGGATTTTCCAATAAGATTATTGTCCCTTTTTGCCCTGAGAGTAAATTGTCTGGTGTGGGGTATACAGATTTTATTAATTCATTGTGGTATCAGCGTTCCATTAAAATACCTGAAGCTTGGAATGGCAAAAAAGTGATCCTACATTTTGGTGGGGTAGATTATCAAAGCAGCCTATATATTGATGGGATCTTGGTAGGTAAACATTGGGGAGGTACCTCTTCTTTTAGTTTTGATATCACTAAATATATTCAATATGGCCATCAGCATAATCTAGTTTTATCAGCCATAGATGATATCAGATCAAAACAACAGCCATCAGGAAAACAAAGTATTTCATTAAAATCAGCAGGATGTAATTATACCAGAACTACTGGAATATGGCAAACCGTATGGTTAGAAGCAGTAGCGAAAAATGGTTTGCAAGATTGCTTTGTTGTTCCAGATTTGGATAATTCAAGATTTACTTTTCAACCTAGGTTTTACGCTGTGGAAAGAGGTATGAAATTTAGCGTAAAAGTAATGGATGGTAAAAAAGTAGTTGCTCAACAAGAAGTAGCTGCGGGTGATAATATTTCAAACAGCCTTGAAATTAAATCACCTAAAACATGGTCTCCAGCATCTCCTTTTTTGTATGACGTGGTTTATCAGGTGCTTGATAAAAATAATCAAGTGACCGATGAAGTGAAGGGCTATGCGGGATTACGTAAGGTTCATATTGAAGGCAATCAAATCTTTTTAAATAACCAGCCGATTTTTCTACGGTTAGTTTTAGATCAGGGATTTTATAAGGACGGTATTTGGACGGCGCCTACTGATGAAGCTTTAAAAAATGATATACAACTTTCTATGGATGCTGGTTTTAATGGGGCAAGATTGCATCAAAAGGTATTTGAAGAAAGGTTTCATTATTGGGCGGATAAAATGGGATATTTAACTTGGGGAGAATCTTCGAGTTGGGGAATAAGTGAAAATGATATAGAGTCTGCTAGAAATTTTTTAAGTGAATGGGGTGAAATTGTTTTGCGCGATAGAAATTATCCTTCAATTATTGCTTGGAGTCCTTTTAATGAAACTGGAGGTGGTGATCAACACAATAGAATGTTAACTGATGCCTATGCAACTACTAAAAACATAGATCCTACCCGACCAGTCAATGATGCGAGTGGATATTTTCATGTAAAAACAGATCTTTTTACTTCTCATAATTATGAACAAAATCCAGATACATTGAAGAAAAGATTAAATCCAACCAATGGAACTTTAGTGTTTAGTAATAATAAAAAGCAAGCTCCATATGAAGGGCAACCCTATATTTTGGATGAATATGGAGGAATTAAATGGGTTCAAGGAAGTGCATTTGCCGGCAACTCTTGGGGTTATGGCGAAGGCCCAAAAACACTAGACGAATTTTACAATCGATTAGAGAAATTAACGGATGTAATCATTGAAACTAAAAATATGGCTGGATACTGTTATACTCAATTAACAGATGTAGAGCAAGAGCAAAATGGAATATATAATTATGATCGCTCTAAGAAGTTTGACATGAGTCGAATAAAAAAAATATTTAATAAACAACCCAAATCTTACTTACAATAATTGAATTATGAAAAACCTTTTTTTAGTTTCGACTGCTTTATTTTTAACAACCATTGGTTTTGCTCAAAGTACAAAGGCTCCAGCCTATCCACTTATTACTCATGATCCTTACTTTAGTATTTGGTCAACTACTGATTCGCTTACTGCTTCCACCACTAAGCATTGGACAGGTTCTAATCATTCAATTATTGGCTTGTTAAAAGTAGATGGAGTAGTTTATCGTTTTTTAGGTAATACCGAAGCGGTATATAAAACGCTCATCCCTGCTTCAGATGAAATGGATTATCAGGCTGCTTATACAGAAACTAATCCTGGAGAAGGCTGGATGAATTCTTCTTTTAATGATGCGAATTGGAAAATTGGAACAGCGCCTTTTGGTAATGATAAAGTAGCTTCAAAAACTAAATGGCTTACTAAGGATATTTGGATTAGAAGAAAAATTATAATCGACAATCTAGATTTGAATAAACTTTTTTTAAAGTTACAACATGATGATGATGTAGAAGTTTTTTTAAATGGTGAAATGCTCTATTCAGTGAAAGGTTATGTTCATAAATTTATTTTTATTCCAATTACAGAGCAAGCGAAAAATAAAATCAAAAAAGGGGAGAATATTTTAGCTGTCCATGTTAAAAATAGTCGGGGTGGTTCATGGCTAGATGCTGGAATGGTATACCAACCTAAGGAGAATCCACAACAAAATATATTGACAGCTGTTCAAAAGAAGGTAACAGTAAATGCTACTCAAACTGCCTATCAGTTTACCTGTGGAAAAGTTGATTTGTCACTCACTTTCACTTCGCCATTACTATTAAATGATCTTAATATATTATCTCGTCCAGTTTCTTATATCAATTCACAAATAAAATCGAATGATGGCGCATTGCATGAGGTGCAATTATACATAGGTGCTTCAACGGACATTGCCGCTAATACCTCTATGCAGCCTATTACTGCCAATAAATATACTGCCAAGGGCCTTTCTATTTTGAAGGCTGGAACTATTGCTCAATCTGTATTACAGAAAAAAGGGGATGACCTTAGGATTGATTGGGGCTATATGTACATTGCAGTCCCTACTAGTTCATCCGTTCAGCAATCTATCAGTAATGGAGATCATCTTTCTAATGTATTTGATAAATCAGCTGAAGATATTACAGAAGGAAAGCACTTACTATTGGGTACAAAAGTAAATCTTGGGAAGATTGGGAATACAGTAAAGCAACAATTGCTGTTAGTAGGATATGATGATCAATATTCTGTTCAATATTTCACAAAAAATCTTCGTCCTTGGTGGCATCAGAGAGAAACCAACAATATTGAACAACAATTAGAAAATGCTGCAAAAGATTATTCTTCAACAATAAAAAAATGTGAGCAAACGAATACAATGATTCATAGTGATGCAGTTAAGGCTGGCGGAGAAGAGTATGCAAAATTGTGTGACATAGCGTATCGTCAAAGTATTGCTGCGCATAAATTATTAGTGAGCCCTGAGGGGGAAATACTTTTTTTATCGAAAGAGAATTTTAGCAATGGTTCTATCAATACGGTGGATGTTACCTATCCTTCTGCACCCTTATTTCTTGCTTACAATCCTGAATTATTAAAAGGGATGTTGAATGGCATTTTTTATTATAGTGAAAGTGGCAAATGGACTAAACCCTTTGCTGCTCATGATTTAGGTACCTATCCATTAGCGAATGGTCAAACTTATGGTGAAGATATGCCTGTAGAAGAATGTGGTAATATGATTATTCTTACTGCAGCAATAGCTAAGGCAGAAGGTAATGCAGAATATGCAAAAAAGCATTGGGCAACTTTATCAGTTTGGGCAGATTATTTAAGTAAGGAAGGTTTCGATCCTGCTAATCAATTGTGCACGGACGATTTTGCTGGTCACCTTGCTAGAAACACTAATCTTTCTGTAAAAGCAATTGTTGCCTTGGGCGGCTATGTTCAATTAGCTACTCAATTAGGAGAAAAAGCGATTGCAGAAAAATATGGCAAATTAACAAAAGAGATGGTTTCTAAATGGATTACAATGGCAGATGATGGCGACCATTTTTCTTTAACCTTTGATGCAAAAGGCACTTGGAGTCAAAAGTATAATTTAGTTTGGGATAAGGTTTTGAATATGAATCTTTTTCCAAAAGAAGTGATGGATAAGGAAGTGAAATATTATCTCACCAAGCAAAATGAATTTGGCTTACCCTTAGATAGTAGAGCTACTTATACTAAATCTGATTGGGTATTATGGACAGCAACACTTGCTAATAATTCAAAGGATTTCGAATCGATTATGCATCCAATTTATCATTTTGTAACTGAAACAAAATCCAGAGTACCAGTAAGCGATTGGCATCAAACTAAAACTGGATTAATGGTTGGCTTTCAAGCAAGAAGTGTAGTGGGTGGGTATTTTATCAAAACATTAGAACAAAAGTTTAAAAATAAATAAGTCAATTTCTTAAAAGGACTTTTATAAAAGAGAATATTAATTTATAATCTAGGTATATGAAAATTAAATTAAAATGTTGGATGCTATTATTGGTAATCGGTTTTTCATCCCAATTGGTTGCTCAGTCAGATTTAAAACTCTGGTATAAGTATCCCGCTAAGGAATGGGTAGAGGCCCTTCCTTTGGGTAATGGGAAAATTGGTGCAATGGTATTCGGTGGTGTGGAAGAAGAACTCATTCAGTTGAATGAAAGTAGTTTGTATAGTGGCGGACCTGTAAAAAAGAGTATCAACCCAACAGCGCAATCATTTTTACCTTCTATTAGAACGGCCTTACTTTCTGAAGAAAATTATACTAAGGCATATGAGTTAACAAAAAATATGCAAGGATTGTATACCGAATCCTATTTGCCATTGGGAGACGTTTTTATAAAACAAAATTTTGGCGGAGCTCAACCAACTGCTTATTACAGAGATTTGGATATTCAGCAGGCGATTGCTACAACTAGTTTCACCATTAATGGAGTGAAATACGCGCGAGAAATTTTTATCAATGCCCCTGATAATATTATGGTAATGCGATTAACGACTAATCGTAAGGGCAGTTTAAATTTTGATTTATCTTCTAGAAGTCAGTTGAGGTATGAGTTATCTGTAAGTGCAACGAATGAACTAGTGGTAAGTGGAAAAGCACCTGCTCGATTAGATCCAAGTTATTATAATGCTAAAGGAAGAGAGCCAATGGTCTATGAAGATGCTAGTAATTGTAATGGTATGCGCTATCAATATAGGATGAAAGCTATTTCAAATGATGGAAAAGTTGCTGTAGATACATTTGGTATTCATGTTACCAACGCAACTGAGGCAATTATTTATCTTTCTGCTGCAACCAGTTTTAATGGCTTTGATAAATGTCCTGATTCGGAGGGGAAAAATGAAAAGGCAATTGCCGCATCAGCCATTGATAAGGCTACTAAGAAATCGTATACTGTTCTTCGTCAATCTCATATTGGGGATTATCAAAAATATTTCAACCGGGTAAGCCTTATTATAAGTGATACTGCTTTTGTAAAGCAAAAGACTCTTCCTACTTATGATAGATTGAAAGCCTTTTCAAAAGGGTCTTATGATCCAAGTTTTGAAATATTATATTTCCAATTTGGTCGCTATTTATTGATTGCTGCATCTAGGCCTGGAGGGCCACCAGCGAATCTGCAAGGTATTTGGAATAAAGAGATGCGTGCACCTTGGAGTTCAAATTATACTATTAATATTAATACTGAGATGAATTATTGGCCTGCTGAGGTAACCAATCTTTCGGAAATGCATGAACCACTGTTAAGTTATATTAAGGATCTATCGGTTACGGGTGCTCGCACTGCAAAAGAATTTTATAATGCAAGGGGATGGGTAGCTCATCACAATTCTGAGATTTGGGCCACTTCTAATCCAGTGGGTGACTTAGGAAAAGGAGATCCAGTATGGGCTAACTGGTATATGGGGGGCAATTGGTTGTGCCAACATTTATGGGAGCATTATGCATTTACAGGGGATAAAAAATTTCTTGCCGAAAAGGCTTGGCCAGTAATGAAAGAAGCTGCGCTGTTTACCTTTGATTGGTTAGTGCAAGATAAGAATGGTTATTTAGTAACAGCTCCTTCTACTTCTCCAGAAAATTTTTTCAAAGATAGTTCAGGTAAAAAACAAGCGGTCTCCGTGGCTACTACGATGGATATGTCTATCATAAGAGATCTATATGCTAATTTAATTGAAGCTTCTAAAATTTTAGGAATTGATACAGCTTTTAGAAATACACTGATTGAAAAAAGAAAACAATTGTATCCTTTAAAATTTGGAAGCAAAGGACAATTATTAGAGTGGTATAAAGATTTTGAAGAATCTGAACCTCATCATCGTCATACTTCTCATTTGTTTGGATTACATCCGGGTAGAGAAATTTCAGTTCAAACACCAGCATATTTTGCTGCAGCAAAGAAGTCCTTAGAGTTAAGAGGAGACGATGGTACTGGATGGAGTAAGGCTTGGAAGATTAATTGGTGGGCTAGATTGTTGGATGGAGATCATGCCTATCGTTTGATAAGAGATTTAATGCATTTAACAGAAGTAGGTGGAACTAATTATGCCGGAGGTGGAGGTACCTATACTAATTTTTTTGATGCACATCCTCCTTTTCAAATTGATGGAAATTTTGCAGCAACTGCTGGTATAGCTGAAATGTTAGTGCAAAGTCATTTAGGTGAAATCCATTTATTACCCGCCTTACCAACTGTTTGGAAAGAAGGTGCTGTAAAGGGTTTAAAGGCAAGAGGTGGATTTGAAGTGAGTATTAATTGGAAAAACCATCAATTAGGCGAAGCAAGTATTCGCTCTTTAAATGGTGGTCAATGTATAATAAAATCAGCTGTTCCTTTGATTGTGAAAGGAATGAATTTAAAATCACATAAAATAGGAAATGATTATGTGCTTACATTTAATTCTGTAAAAGGACAAGCCTACTTATTGTCAGCTAATTAATTTATAATATTGATATCAATTAAATTTGAATAAATAAATCCTATGATCAGATTGGTTATTTTATTAGTCGCTAGTTTTTGTTTTAATATTTTATTTGGACAACCGATTTTTCAAAAGATTGAGCCGGTTAGCTTTTCTCAAGTAAATGTTACCGATAATTTTTGGAAGCCTAAGATTGACAAGGTTGCTACCAAAACATTGGCTGCTTGTATTTATCAAACAGAAGTTGCTACGGGTCGTATCAGAAATTTCGAGAAGGTTGCTCGAAAAAAAGGAGAGAAGCACGAAGGGATATTTTATGATGATAGTGATGTTTTTAAGGCCTTAGAAGCAATGGGGTATTCGCTTAAAACGCATCCCAGTATTGAAATGGAAAAGAAATGCGATGAGTGGATTGATAAAATTGCAGCTGCTCAACAGCCTGATGGATATTTAAATACATTCTATACACTTACTAATTTACAGAACCGCTATTCAGATATGAGCATGCATGAAGATTATAATGCGGGCCATATGATTGAGGCAGGAGTGGCTTATTTTAATGCTACAGGGAAACGTAAATTGTTGGATGTGTGCATCCGATGGGCAGATCATTTTGATTCAATTTTTGGTCCTTCTAAAAGACATTGGGTTACAGGACATCAAGAATTAGAACTTGCATTAGTAAAACTTTTTAAGGTTACAGGTAACAAGAAATATTTGCAACTTGCTGATTGGTTATTAAGTGAGCGGGGGCATCGAAATGCAAAAGGCTATACCTGGACTGATTGGAAAGATACTGCCTATGCGCAGGATGCAGTTCCGGTGAAAGATCAGAAAGAAATTACTGGTCATGCAGTACGCGCAATGTATTTATATACTGGAGCTGCAGATGTCGCTACACAAACAGGCGATACAGGATACCTAAAAGCGATGCGTAGAGTATGGGAAGATGTGGTGTATCGCAATATGTATATCACTGGTGGCATAGGTTCTGCAGGAAGTAATGAAGGGTTTTCAAAAGATTTTGATTTACCTAATGAGCAAGCCTATTGTGAAACCTGTGCCAGTGTGGGTATGGTTTTTTGGAACCAGCGAATGAATTCTTTGACAATGAATTCATCTTATATCGATGTATTGGAAAGAAGCTTATACAATGGAGCACTAGATGGATTAAGTTTGAGCGGAGATCGTTTTTTTTATGGCAATCCACTTGCCTCTAGAGGACAACATCAAAGAAAGGAATGGTTTGGTACTGCTTGTTGCCCCTCAAATATAGCTAGGCTGGTTGCTTCTTTAGGTAGTTATATTTATGCTACAACTGATAGAAGTATTTATGTAAATCTATTTGTTGGTAGTAGTACTAATTTATCTCTTGCCAATGGAAGTGTAAATGTAAAGATGGCTACTAATTATCCTTGGGATGGAAAAATTAATTTGCAGATCGATCCAGTGAAAAAATCTTTTTTCGGTTTATACCTTCGTATTCCGGGATGGATGCAAGGAAAAACCTATACGAATGGACTGTATGAGTATGATAATTTCAAAGCTAATAATTATACAATAAAAGTTAATGGAAAAGAAGTGGTAACTAAAGTAGAATCAGGATATCTTGTTATTGAAAGGGAATGGAAAATGGGTGATCAAGTGACTTATGATTTACCCATGCAGGTAAATAGATTAGTTAGTTCTGCTGATCTGAAATTTGATAATAATAGAGTAGCGATTCAGCGAGGCCCAATCGTATACTGTGTAGAAGGTGCAGATAATGATAATAAGGCTTGGAATTTTATTTTACCCTCTACGGTTGATTTTGAAATATCGGATCAAACTATTTTAGATGAACCCATTAAAGCACTTTCTGCTATGGTGCCTCTACTGTCGGTGAGTGCAGATGGAAGTTCTCTTCAAACCGAAAAGAAAAAAATTACTGCTATTCCTTATTATACCTGGGCCAATCGGGGTAAAAATGAAATGCAGGTATGGCTTCCAACTATAATTAAAAATGTAAAAATTAATGATTGATATGATTAAAAAAAATACTTTCTCGCTACTAGTTTTATTATCAATTTTTTCTTTTGGAAATCTAACCGCACAACAGTCGAATAGATGGTCTGAAGAAAAAGCGGCAAATTGGTATAAAAGTCAAGGCTGGTTAGTGGGTGCTAACTTTTTACCTAGTACAGCCATCAATCAGCTTGAAATGTTTCAAGCGGATACATTTGATCCGATTACAATCAATCGTGAATTTTCTTGGGCATCAGCAATTGGAATGAATACAATGCGAGTTTATTTGCATGACCTTGCTTGGAAAGCAGATCCTAAAGGATTTAAAAAAAGAATAGATCAATTATTAACTATTGCTAAGAAAAATAAAATAAAAATACTCTTTACTATTTTTGATGATTGCTGGAATCCAGATGGGGCAATTGGTTTGCAACCTGCTCCTAAACCAGGTATTCACAATAGCGGATGGGTTAGAAGTCCGAATAAAGCCACCCACGATGATTCTACTCAATGGAAATATTTAGAAACCTATGTTAAAGATATTCTAAGCAGTTTTAAGAATGATCAACGCATATTGATGTGGGATTTGTATAATGAACCAGGTAACAGTGGGTATGGATTTAGTTCTTTGCCTTTGTTAAAAAAAATATTTGAGTGGGCTTGGGCAGTTCGACCTAATCAACCTATTACGGGAGCTTCTTGGAGATCAAATAAAGTAATTGATGAATATTTAATTAGCAATTCCGATGTTATTACTTTCCATAATTATTCTGATGCGGCTAATCTAGAAAAAGATATTCTACAAAAATTGAAAATTGGTCGTCCAGTTATTTGTAGTGAATATATGGCAAGAACAAAGGGCAGTAAATTTCAAACGCATTTGCCCATCTTCAAAAAATACAATATAGGCGCAATCAACTGGGGATTAGTCGCTGGAAAGAGTAATACCATTTATCAATGGGACACACCTATTGTTGATGGGAGTGAACCGAAGCTTTGGTTTCATGATATTTTTAGAAAAGATGGTTCTGCCTACGATCCAGCTGAAACAGAAGTGATTCAATCATTGACTTCTAAAAAATAGTACTTTTGTATTGTAAATAATTTGATTAAAAAATAATTCTTATGGCTGATAATAATTTAAATCAAGAAGGCAATTTCACTCTTTCTGCAGAGCAAATAAATAGTTTTCAAAAAAGAGGAGCAATTCATATACCTGGAGTGGCTAGTCCTCAAGAGATGAAGGTTTTTAGGCCAGCGATTAATGAGGCGGTTAAAAAAAATAATACTGAAGTTAGAAAATTGGAGGAGAGGGATACTTATGGGAAAGCATTTTTGCAAATAACTAATTTGTGGTTAAAGGATGAGGCGGTTAGAAAATTTACCTTAAACAAAAAGTTTGCCAGTATTGCCGCTCAACTTTTAGGGGTAGAGAAGGTGCGTGTTTATCATGACCAAGCCTTGTATAAAGAAGCAGGTGGAGGAGCTACACCCTGGCACCAGGATCAATATTATTGGCCATTGGCTACCACTAAAACTATTACCATGTGGATGCCACTAGTTGATATCAACGTGTCGATGGGTATGCTCACTTTTGCTGAAGGATCTCATACCAATGGACTGGTTAATAGTATTCCTATTTCCGATGAATCTCAAAGTTTGTTAGATGCCTATGTTTCTGAAAAAGACTATCCTATTTATAGGCCTGATTCTATGGCGGCTGGAGATGCTACTTTCCATTATGGCTATACGCTGCATAAGGCTCCAGGCAATAGTTCTGATCAAATGAGGGAAGTAATGACGATCATTTATTATGAAGATGGCGCTGTCATTACTGAACCTGCAAATGATAATCAAGAGTCAGATAGAATAAAATGGTTCGATGGAATGAAACCAGGGAAACTAGCAGCCTCTGCATTAAATCCTGTGGTATAATAAAATTTAAAATGATGAGGAGGCTCCTAATTCTAATGGCTGGAATTTATTTTCAACTTAGTTTTTCTGCTAGCGCTCAAAAATTAATTTCTGTTGCCGATTTTGGAGCTTTTCCAAATGATACCATTAATGATAGGATTACTATTCAGAAGGCATTGAATTTTTGCAAAATCCATCACATCAAAAAATTACTTATTCCTGCTGGAAAATATTTGATACGAGAAGAGAAAGCCATTCAGCTGATGAATGATATTATGGATGGTAAAATGGGAAAAAATCCGCAGGATGTTATTTTTACTCCTTATTATCCCTATTCAAAAGGCATTGATTTCAATGGGATTAGCCATCTTGAGGTAGAAGCATCAGGTGCAATGTTTTTAGTTCAAGGATGGATGGAACCAATTTCTTTAGAACATTGTAATGATATTTCAATCAAGGGGCTTACCATTGATCATGAAACACCGCCCCACAGTGAAGGAGAAATTATTAATGAAACGCAAGATTATTTTGACGTAAGTTTTTCCACTGATTTTCCTGTAAAGAATGATATGGTGATGCCTCGTATTATGTTTTGGGATTTGTCTAAAAACCGACTTCTTGGCGAAACGATTTACCATCCAAAAAAAAACGAATTAATTGCTCCACAAATAATTAGAGTTTGGGCAAAACATCCAACTATGCTTAAAGGTAAAATAGCATTGATCAATCATACCTTTCATTTTCGACCAGCGATATTAATTCATGAAGCTTCCCATACCGTGTTACATCAGGTAACCATCTATTCTCAACCAGGAATGGGAATTGTAGGCCATCGTTCTAATAATATTTTAATGAATGGTCTTCGGATTGTTCCACGTCCTGGCTTTTATCAATCTACTAATACAGATGCTACTCATTTCACTTCCTGTACCGGAACCATCCGATTTGATGGCTGTACTTTTGAAGGTCAGGGAGATGATGCCACCAATGTACATGGATATTATCAAGTGATTACCCAACAACTTTCTACTCGCTCTTATAGTATTGCCATTGAAAAAAAATGGGGTACGCATGCAATGGTGCTTGATTTTCCTGATAAAGGAAATAAAATGGAACTGGTTCTTAAAAAGACATTAGAAGTAGTAGGTACCTACACAGTAACAAAAGTGGACACATTCCCCAGTCTTTGGAAAACCAATATTCAGTTAGATAGGTCTTTACCAAAAAATATAGATGATTATTTTTTGATTGATATAACTCGTTTACCAAGGCTTGAGTTTGTGAATTCTTATGTTGGTAGTCATTTAGCTAGGGCTGTGCTGGTGAAAACTCGCAATGTATTAATTGAAAATTGTACTATGAAAGAAAGTACGGGCACTGCTATCCACATAGGTGCGGAAGGTGATTGGCGAGAAGGTGCGGGCTCATCAAATATCATTGTGAGGAATAATCGAATACTTCGATGTGGTAGAGGAGCAGGTACCAATGATGGAGCCTGTGGAATAGCAGTCAATGTAAAAGCTCCAGATGCAACAGTTGCTGGAATTCATAAAAATATTCTCATCGAAGGAAATATTATTGAAGGTGAAAATGCAGCTTGTGGAATAGCTGTTTCAGGAGCTCAAAATGTAGTAATAAGAAACAACACATTGGTTGGGTGCAAACAGCCAATATTATTCAAATTTTCGAAAGAGCTAAACTTTGAAAATAATTATAATGGAAAAATCCTGCTAAAAAATACTCTTCAATAAAAATGAAGGTAATAATTAGCTTTAATATTGCTATTTTTCTATTTGTATATTAATAAAGGCTCCTAATTTTTCATATCCTGCGGCATTAGGATGAAGGCCATCTGAAAAAAGTGATTCGTCTATTTTGCCAGATGGTTTCAACAACACTTTGCCTGCATCTGCATACTTTATTTTCTTATTAAAAGGTATTGTTGAAATAAGTTTATTCAATATAGAAATCCGCTCTTCCATATTTCTTCTTGGAAGAATACCCATTAATAATATTTTTGCATTGGGCTGTTTTGAACTAATTGCTTTTGTCAAAAACTGAAGTCCCTCTCTAATTTCATTGTTACTATTAAAATCTAAATTATTAGTCCCAATCATAATTACAATTTTTGACGGTGCAATATTGTCTAGTTCACCATTGTATACGCGCCATAAAACGTTTTCTATTCTATCCCATCCAAAACCTAAGTTAATAGCATTCTTTTTTTCAAAATATTTATTCCATGAGTCACTGCCATTTCTTACCGTTGCAGTAGGAATTCCTCCCCAGAAATGGGTGATTGAATTGCCTATAAAAAGTAATTGAGGAGAATGAGAGGCGTTATATTTTAAAATTTCTTTGTGTCTAGTTTCCCAGTCATAGGTATTTGCATCACGGCGTTGGGTAATAGGAAAGGTAGTTGAACTTTTGCCTACTGCCATGTTGAATATCTCTCGAATTTTAATTTCATAAGCATTCGCATAGTTCATCATTCCAATGTCGTTTGGATGAACTCCATCTACCATAGATTCAATATCCTGATGAATATCTTCTTTTGAAAGTAAGAATATATTTTTCACTCCTGCAGTTATCAATGAATCAAATACAGTTTTTAATACTTTATTTGATTCAGTGTATTGCTTTTTACTAGTTGGATTCATTTCCTCATCAGTATAGCCATCATGCTCAGTAAGTAAAATAGGTATTGTTGGATTTTTAGTTTTAAGTTGCCCAACTGCTACAACGATTCTTTTATATAGTTCTTCAGCGCTAATACCAGGAGCTATTAAATTAGGTAGGCAATCTAGTACATACAATTTGGCATCTAGCTCACCAATGAGTCCTACTATCGGTGGATCAAGTCTTCCACTTCCAGAAAATCCTAAGTTAATAACTGGTAGATCAAGTTTTCTGGATAAGATGGAAGACCAGGCTAGTCCTGGCCTAGTGGCACATGCTCCTTGAGCTATTGAAGTACCATAAATAATAATAGGTCGATCAATTCGCTTAGGTAATGGCGTAAATAAACTTGGTTTGGGCACAGATATTTCCATCCATTTTACTGAGTTGTAAAGGGGTAGATAAAGAGTATAGTCTCTATTTTTTACATGTTGATCGTTGGTAACCAAATTTGAAAATTGATAAGTAATGGTGTCGCCAAATGAAAATCTACCTGCAGCCCAATTCCATTTTCCATCTATATTTTTTGAGTATAAATCTACTCCGCTCACTCCTGTTGCTGGCATATGAGGCATTTGTATATTTCCACCTACTGTATACCTAACAATGATTTGATTTGAATTGGTTCGGAATCTTACTTGCAATCCAGCAGTTTGAGCAGCTAATTTCCAAATCCCTTCACTCACCATTTTTTCTGCTCTACCAGGAAGTCGGTCATAAAAATTATTTACTTCTCCTGTCCAACCTTGTCCCTCCAAAACTTTAGTAGAGTCGTTGGTAGGATTCCATTTTATATATTCTTTTGCTGACTGAGCATTTGTATGCAGCATAAGTAAAAGAAGTATACTACTTAAGAAGGCTTTTAGGATCATATGATTTGATTTAAAGAATTATTATTTTTTAAGTAATTTTTCAATCATGGGTTGCAACGATAGCGCCCAAATTTCATAACCTTTTTCAATTAAATGAATACCATCAGTAGAACAATAATTTAGATTTAAATCTCCATTGGGTTGAATGAAATTACTTGCTAGGGGCAGGTAAAATATTTGTTTTTTATCTTCTTCTTTTGTTATGAGCAATTGTACTTTTTCATATTTCACTCGATATATATCTTGCTTTTTCACCCCTGCCGGTAATGGCCCCACTAATATAATTTTAGTAGCAGGCATATTTTTTTTCATCCACAAAAGTATTTGGTGAATACCCTGTGCTACTTCTTCGGCTGAATCTTCAGAGAAGTTATTGACTCCAATGGTAAGCACTGCAATTTTAATTTTTGCTTTTGCATAAGTTCCGTGTTGAAGTCTCCATAATATATGCTGAGTTCTATCGCCTGAAATACCAGCAGATATCCAACTATTTTTATTATAAACAGATTCGAAAATAGCTTTTCCTGGATGATTGGTTACCGAAGCCCTATTGCCTGCAATGCCCTGTGTGATGGAGTTTCCAATAAAGACAATATCTGTAGAAGCATTCTTTACCATCAATTCATTAATTTCATTATTCTGTGTCCACCAATCGGTTCCTTCTTTCCACCCAGCGCCTGATCTATATTCTGATCCAGGAGAAGCAATTACAGCAAAGTTTGTTTTTTGATGGGTAGCATTTAATATAAAATCTACAATAGTTGTTGGATTAGCTAAGCTATGAGGATGATGACCTACTCCTGGTTTATGAATTACAGTAATGTTACCTCCAGCTTTTTTAATGGCTTTTTCAAATGGTTCAGTATTTTCAACAACTGGTACAGCTTCATCCGCGTCACCCACTACATGCAGCATTGGAAATCCTAAACTTGCAATTTTATTTGCATGATTAAGTGGACTATTTTTAAACGCTACTGCTTGAGCCTCAGTTAATGAATAATCGGTTTTAAATATCTCCCAGTCTGCAGCACTTTTTTGCCCTTTTCCTAATCCTCCAGGCCAGCTTTTTAGGTCTAAAACTGGTGCGTCTGCATAAATGCAGGCAACTTTTTGTGGATTTTCCATCGCCCAATTATATATGTACACTCCACCACGACTCATACCTTCTAAGGCAACTTTTTTTGAAAGTCCAGCAAGCTGCATATAATTGTAAAATTTATTCCATAAATCAATTGCCTTTTTGTTTCCAAATAATTCTGATGCATCACAATACACTACATGAAATCCTCTCTCTAAAAGTGCTCTGTCAGTTTGTGGTTCATGGCCCCAAAAGCGAGCTCTCCAAACCCATGGTAATCCAACGGCTGCTTTTTTAGGTTTTACTATTTTGCAATTTCTTTCTTCAAAGGTGAAGTCAATACATTCAAAACCATAAAATGAACTTGATTTCTTTTCTTCTTTTATTTTTTTAAAAATATCAAATCGGTTAATTTCTTTTAATTTAACTAATTCATACAATCTTTTAGCAATTAGTGTAGCGCCTAATGAGGAGGGATGAATTTTATCAGGTAGTAGATCTGACCTGTCGATGAATAAAGAGTATAAGTTGATGATTTCACAACCTGTTTCAAAAGCTAGCTCCTGTATTTTAGGTATGATTTGTTTTTTAATGATTGGATCATAAATAGAAATGCTGTCTTCTAAAAAAGAAGGAAGGGGAAGTAAGAGTACAATTCTTGGATGGGAGGGTAGTTCTTGGAATGATTGAATCAATGATTTATAGTCATTTTTAAATTCATTGTAAAATGGACGATTGATAAGTTTACTATCATTAGTACCTAGTTTAATAAAAACAATATTGGGATTACTTTTTAATGCATTTGAATATTCAGGCGTTTTCCAATAGGGAATATTTCCCTTTTTTAATAAAGTGGATCCATTGACTCCAAAATTCATTACTTCATATGTAGTGCCCAGCATCGCCTGTAACTGAGCAGGATAAGCATTTTTCTCACGATTCACCATTGCAGCTCCATAGGTAATACTATTTCCAATACAAGCAATTTTAATTTTTTGCGCATTGGCAAATAGGGTTAAAGTAAGAAGGGATGAAAGTAGTAAATGCTTGAACATTTGGTATTGTTTAGGATTTGATATTTTATTTTAATGGCAGCCAGCCAGTATTCGATCTTATTTATACAGCCAACTATTTAAAGTAATTTGAATGAATTGAACTCAACCTATTTTCCTTCCTTCCATTGATACACTCTTTTTATTCCAGGTACTTGTTTCAGCTTTTCTATACCTGCTTCGCTTACATTGGTTTCATTTAGGTTGACTGCTTCTAAGTGTTTTAACCCTGATAATTGAGTTAGTATTTTATCAGTAATCGGATTTTTTTCTAATCTTAATTTTTCAAGATTAGTCATCCCAGCTAAAAAATCAAGATCATTATCAGTTAATCCATTATTTGAAAGATTTAACCAGATCACATTTTTTGCGATTGATTGAAGGATAGGCTTTATTGAATTTATTGAAGCACTCATTCCAGGAGGAATAGTAATGTCTAGCATCACAGGTTGGTGAAGCATTAAACGTACATTGACTCCTTTATTTCGAAGGCTATCAATGAGTGCAGTATTTGATAGGGCAGTTATTTCAGGATTTATTTTACTGTTTTCAGTTATTGCTGTTTCACTTACTGCTGTTGAGTTTCCTATTCCTAAAACTGCAGCTATTTTTGATTGAATTTCTGGGTTGACTTTTAATTCAGCTATTTTTTTTCCTTTAGTCGCCAATCCTTTTTCAATCCACCATTGAATAATTTCTATTTCTGCTTTTGTTAAAGGTGTTTTCCCATCAGCAGGCATATATTTTTCATTGCTAGGATCTAAAGTAATTCTATTAAAAAGTTCGCTTTTATTCAATGAGCCAGCAACAATGGCTGCACGTGTCTTTCCTCCTTTCAGTAATGTTTCTAAAGTTTGAACTGAAAATTGCCCTTTCATTTTACCCTCGCGATGACATTGTCCACATCGCTGAATTAAAATTGGTTGAACTATATCTTCAAATAGTAAAGCTTCTGCTACACTACTTGGCTTTTTTCTTATTGGTTCATTTATCAATTTAATGGATAGGTAATCTGACCCATGCGTAAGGCTTCCACCTTGATGTCCGGTGTAAATCATAATCAATAAAACTACTACACAGAGGGAGGAGAATATCAATCGAGGGATGGAGAATATTTTTTTTACAAAATCAGTCGTACTAATAAATAGTAATCCAGATGCAACAGCAAGCGTGATTCCAGCTATTTTATGATTGTTGATTTGTGATAATTCATATTCACCACCAAGTGATAATAGATATCCGAAAATACAGGAAAGCACCGCGGTAATAAAACCAACGAATATGGTAATTGGAATAGCAATTTTGAGCTGCTCGAATTTTTTAAAATACGATAGCAGCTCAAAAAGTATTGCCAAAGCCAAAAAGCCAATCGGCAGATGAACAACCACTGGATGTAGATGTCCAATCAATGTAGTGATATCCAACAACATCATTAAACCCTAGTTAATTTAATAGGCGTTGTTTGATTGGCATTCCACTGACATACATAGATACTCTTGTCTTCATCAATACAAACATCATGACAATGGTAGAAAGTTTGATCAGGCGCTTGCAATGTAGGAAGTAATTTACCTGATTGATAAACAGGTGCATTTCCTCCTGGATTAGAAATTACTTTGTTATTACTATCTAGAATGGTAACAAAACCACTTGCACTTCCAATCATTTTTCCAGCTGGGTCATTTGACCAGCAAACACCTGCATAAAGGTTTCCTTCATTTAGAACTGGTCTACATACATGCATACCTGGAGTATCAATTCGGTGAAGAAATTTACCATCTAATGTAAATACTTTAAAACAATTCTCTTCTCTAGAGGTACAGATAAGGGTTGGATTATTTTTATCTCTAGTATCAATAGCAACTCCATGTGCACAGCGAAGGTTATGGTCTGGATTGGCATTTTTACTACCTCCAAAATGTCTAATGTATTGACCTTTGCTATTATATTGTATAATATAATTAGATCCATAACCATCCGCTACATAGATATCACCATTCGGAGCTACTGCAGTTTCAGTTGGTCTAAAAGGTTCATTGTCCTTATAAACACCAATCGTATTTGGATGTCCAATCGTAAATATAATTCTACCGGTTAAATCAGTTTTTACTACTTGACCTGCTTGTGCAATTGTTTTGCCTGTTCTATCTTGATAATAACCGCAATCCACGATCATTAAAAAGTCTTCTCCTCCTTCTTTCGAAATCGTTAGACCATGACCACCAGGCCATCCTGTACCCCAATTGTCAAGCAGCTTTCCTGATTTATCAAAAATTAAAATATTGTTATGAATATTATCACCTATCATGATCATTCTACCCTTACTATCTTGTACCATTTCATGACAGTTGAGTACAGGATTACTGTTGATACTTATTTTAGCCCAACGTTTATCTACCTTGTATCTATATTCACCTTGTCCTAAAATCAATTCTTCTGGTTGAAGATTCTTGTGCAAAATTGAAAAGCCAGCACTTGTTTTAGCAACGGTTAATGCAGAAGCCATGGATGAGTTTCTTAGGAAATTTCTTCTAGAGATCATTTTTTTTATTTTTAAAAGGTTAAAATTATTGGTTTAGGTATTTTATTTATCGTTTTTTATTAGCTTAAAATTTCTCTGACTACTTTACCTTCAACATCCGTCAAACGGAAACGCCTACCCTGAAATTTGTAAGTTAGTCTTTCGTGATCTACTCCCAATATATGTAATAAGGTAGCATGAAAATCATGAACATGAACAGGATCTTTAACAACATTATAGCTAAAGTCATCTGTTTCACCATAACTAATACCTGGTTTTACTCCAGCTCCAGCCATCCACATGGTAAAGCAACGTGGATGATGATCGCGGCCATAATCATCCGGTTTTAATTTCCCTTGCGAATAAACTGTTCTGCCAAATTCTCCTCCCCATATTACTAATGTATCTTCTAATAATCCTCTTCGCTTAAGGTCTTTAATAAAGGCGGCTGTTGGCTGATCGGTATCTTTACATTGCTTAGCCATTCCTTGTGGAAGGCCTCCGTGATGATCCCAACCTTGATGATATAGCTGTACAAATTTTACATCTTTTTCTAAAAGTTTTCTTGCTAAAATACAGTTGGAAGCATAAGAACCTGGATCACGGCTATCGGGACCATAAAGATCGAAAACTTCATCTGTTTCATCAGCGGTTGACATTACTTCTGGTATAGATGTTTGCATTCTAAAGGCCATTTCATATTGAGCAATTCTAGCGTCTACTTCTGGATCTCCGTAGGCATCATTTTGCAGTGTACTTAGTTTGGACAGATAGTCAAGCATTTCTTTTCTGTCCGTACCATCATAACCTTCTGGATTGTCAAGAAATAATACTGGATCTTTTCCAGACCTAAATTGAACACCTTGATGTTCTGTAGGTAAAAAACCATTTCCCCATAGTCTTGAATACAATGGTTGATCCTTACTTGCATTTTTAGAAACAAGTACAATAAAGCTGGGTAGATTTTTATTGTCTGATCCTAAACCATAGCTTACCCAAGAACCAATAGAAGCTCTTCCTGGTAATTGATTACCTGTTTGAAAAAAAGTAATCGCAGGATCATGATTGATTGCTTCTGAATGGATAGATTTAATGATGCACAAATCATCCACTACTTCTGCAGTATGCGGAAGCATTTCGCTGATCCATGTTTGCGATTGTCCATGCTGGTTAAATTTATAGATAGAAGGAACTATCGGTAATATACTTTGATTTGAACTCATGCTAGTTAGCCGCTGACCTTGTCTTACTGAATCAGGAAGCGCTTGTCCAAACATATCTACTAACTTAGGCTTGTAATCAAAAGTTTCAATTTGCGAAGGGCCTCCGCTCATAAATAAATAAACTACTCGTTTAGCCTTAGGAGCGAAGTGGGGGATGGCTCGAAGAATTTCTTCTTCAAGCGATGCAGCGGAACCTTCTGCAGCCATTGAACCAGCTGCTTTGCCTAGTAGATTTTTTCCAATTAAAGAACCTAGGGCAACCGCACCAATTCCTAAGGATGTTTTGGTGAGGAAATTGCGCCTATCCCATTTCTTTTTAATTTGATCCAATTCAGGTGTAGTAAACTTGAATGGTTCATGGTGGTGATCGCTCATAATTTATCTTTTGGTTAGGGTAGCATCAGAGTTTAATATAACACTTGCTAACACTGCATTAGCTGCTATCAAAGCAGGTTCAATATCTTTATTCACAATATATTGCCCAGCACTTAACCATCCTTTTGTTTTATTAATATCAGCTCTCATTTTCTTTAACTCAGTCGATTGGATATTCTCTAATAATTGTAGTTCAGATTGACTAGGAATAAGTCCTGTGAGTTTCCTATAAATAGCTGCAATACCTTTTTTATTATCCGATGCAGTAGCTATTTGTTCTCCCATTATTTTTTCTGCCTCAACAAAAGTCGGATCATTTAAAGTTACCAATGCTTGAAGGGGAGTATTGGTTCTTTGCCTTCTTGCTATACAATAACTTCTTGAAGGGGCATCAAAAGTAGAAAGGGTTGGATTAGGAACCGAGCGTTTAATGATTACATATAAACTTCTTCGGTATACTGCATCTCCAGAATCAGCCTTATAACTAGTATTATTAATTTCCCATAAACCATCTGGCTGGTAGGGCTTCACACTTTTTCCGCCTATTTTATTATTTAATAATCCACTTGCTTTTAAAGCATTGTCTCTAATCATTTCTGCAGTCATGCGAACGGAAGGACCATGAGATAATAATCTGTTCTCTGGATCTTTTAATTGCGTGGCTTCTATTGCTTTTGAATCCTGTTGATAAGTGGCAGATAGTACAATCAGTTTGCATAATTTCTTTGTATCCCATCCCGATTCTCTAAAAGTTACTGCTAACCAATCTAGCAATGCAGGATGACTAGGCAACTCTCCTTGGTTACCAAAATCTTCAGCAGTTTTTACTAAGCCAGTACCGAAAAAGTTTTGCCAATAACGATTCACTGCAACTCTTGCAGTTAAAGGATGATTCGCATCAGTAAGCCACAAGGCCAGTCCATAACGATTTTTAGGTAAGTTATTTCCAAAGGGAAGAATAGCAGTCGGCGTATTAGGAAAAACTTCTTCTCCGAAATTGTCATAATTACCCCTTACTAAAACAAATGTTTTTCTAGGTTTGGGTGCATCTTGCATCACCATCACTTCCTTTATATATTCTGTTGAGTCGGACTGAGTTCTTCGGATTTCTTGTAATTTTTTTTGCTCTTCTAAAACTCCTGCATCAATAGTGGATGAATAATAATTTTTTAAAACATTGATTTCATTGTCTGATAGCTGATCAGGTGGTTTGTTTGAAATAGAAGCCCAGTTAGCTTGACCAGCAATAATTTTTATTTCATAATCGGTAAGGGTTCGATTGTATACCAATAGGTCGTCTACTTTACCACCTTTAAATCCATAACCTCTGTCCCATGCACCAATTTGAAGACCAGGTTGATTTTTTGAATGCATTAAAATATCCTTAGTCAATTGATCCATGGTAGTTTCTAATGCTAGTTCCACGCCATTTTGATATAATTTCAATCCGCTTGCTGTAGAAGAACCATCATAGGTCATCGTAAGTTGAACCCATTGGTTGCGTAAAACTGGCTGCTCAGTCATCTTAGAAATTGCATTCGATGGAGCAGCATGCGACATATTAACGGTGAATCGATTATCCTTTAGATACAAGTGGTAACCACGGTAATTGTATAAACGCTCTGAAATACATTTGTGAAAAATAACTCCCTCTTTAAAATCATTTGGAATAAACAAACTAATAGAAATGCTAAAGGGATCCGATTTGCTAAAAACACCTGCTGGGTTAGCATCAAACCATTGGTCTCCATTTAATACAAGTGCTTTTCCATTATCTCTATTTTCAAATACAGCTTTATCTGCCGTCGAACTTTTAAGCTCTTTGTTAATTAAGTCAGCTTTTTTTGCTTTTACTAAATTTTTTAAAGAACCATTATTAAAATTATATTGTGCTTGAAGACCATTTTGTGGAATTAATTCCTTTTGTAATTCTTTGTATTTTTTAGATTGTAGCCAATTTTGAAAACCAACAGTAGAATTATTTTTAGTTTCTATTAGTTTTTTTTCTTGTTTGCTAACATCATTTTGAATAAATCGAAGCATATTTTCTTTTTCCGGAGTGGGAAGAAGAATCGTAGGCGAAGGCATTGCATCATCCCATGAAATTTGACCTGCTTCTTTTACTTTGTTAAAGAAGCTAAACATTTCGTAATAATTTTTTTGGGAGATCGGGTCATATTTATGATCGTGGCATCTTGCACAACCAATCGGAAGGCCCATTATGGCTACTCCTGCTGTATTAGTTCTATCAATTACATATTCTGTTTGAAACTCTTCATCAATAATCCCACCTTCCATATTTTGTTGATGTATTCTATTGAATGCAGTGGCAATTAACATTTCTTTATTTGGATTGGGCATTAGATCGCCTGCGAGTTGCCATTGAATAAATTGATTATAAGGCATATTCTTATTAAATGCGCCAATGACCCAATCACGGTAGGGCGACATATCTCGTATTCTGTCAACTGTATAACCATAGGAATCAGCAAATCTTGCAAGGTCAAGCCAATCAACCGCCATTTTTTCGCCATAGTGTGGTGATTGTAATAAACGATCTACTTGTTTTTCATATGCGTTGGCAGAGTTGTCATTTAAAAAAGCATCCATCTCTTCGATAGTAGGAGGTAGCCCTGTTAGATCTAGTGATACACGTCTCAATAATAATTCTTTGGACGCTTTTTTGGAAGGTTCCAATTTTTCTAACGCTAGCGTGTGTCCTATAAAATTGTCTATTGGATTGATTGCCCAATGCTTAAATGGAATATCCGGTACTTCTTCTTTTTCAGGTTTTGCAAATGCCCAATGTATTTTGTACTCTGCTCCTTGTTTAATCCATTTTATTAGGATGGCTTTTTCTCTAGATGAAAGTGTAAGATGCGATTTTAGAGAAGGCATTTTGTATTCTGGATCTTCAGAAATGATTCGATGAAATAATTCACTTCCATTTAAATTTCCTGGATCAATGGCTACTTTACCAGGACTTTCTGGTAGTTCAGCATA
>CANCRO010000029.1 GCA_947380605.1 Chitinophagaceae bacterium | reverse complement strand
CCTTGAATTCGACCCTGAAACATGGGGCTTTTTTCAAACCCGGTTTTTAAAATCTCGTGTACAGCACTATTGGTATAAGTAATCCAACAGCTTCTTTGTTGTTTTGGAGAAATTTTGGGTACATCTAAATAGCTAAACCCTATAATTTCTTCGTCTCCACGCTGCTCTTCCATTTTTGAATAATCAAGACTTCTGCCGTCTATTCTTGCGGGGGTACCTGTTTTTAAACGATCGCTTTCAAAACCAAGGGAAACCAGCTGCTCGGTAATGCCCGTTGCCGCCTTTTCCGCCATCCTACCTCCACCCAACTGCTTCTCTCCTATATGAATAACGCCATTTAAAAAAGTGCCATTCGTCAAAACCACCGATTTTGCCTTTATTTCATTTCCTAAACCTGTCTTTACGCCCACCACCTTATCGCCATTAATCAACAGCTCAACCACCATGTCTTGGTAAAAATCAACATTCGGTGTGTTTTCTAACATCTCTCTCCAGGTTGCCGCAAACAACATTCTGTCGCTTTGAGCCCTCGGGCTCCACATTGCAGGACCCTTGGATCTGTTTAACATCCTAAATTGGATCAAACTCTTGTCGGTAACAATTCCGCTATAGCCGCCCATTGCGTCTATTTCTCTAACTATTTGTCCTTTTGCAATACCCCCCATAGCCGGATTACAGCTCATTTGGGCTATCGTTTGCATATTCATGGTTACCAATAGCACCTTACTCCCCATATTAGCAGCCGCGGCTGCAGCCTCACACCCTGCGTGGCCGGCCCCTACAACAATTATATCGTATTCTTTAAACATTTGGTTGCAAAGATACCCCTTTGGCTTTTATTATAAAAATCCAAGGCCAGCTTGATTATAGTAATTAATATAAATATGTTGGGCCTGCGGCTTGGCCACCGTGTTCCACGTGGAACAAAATTGAGCCGGTGTGGTGATTGGGGGGTAGCCTGGGGTTGTTTCACGTGGAACAATTGGGTGGCTAAATCTTGAATGGGTCTAAACACCTAATCCTAGATAAAGATTTTCTTTGGAGGTCATCATTGTTTTGTCTGACTTTGTTTTGTCTTTATAGCCGCACAGGTGTAAGGCGCCATGAAAAACCACTCTTTCTAATTCGTTTTTAATGGTGGTGCCATGTTTAGCTGCATTTTCGGAAACCCTTTCAACGCTTATATAAATTTCTCCTGAGATTGGATCATTGGGTTCGTTCATAGAAAAGGTGATAATGTCTGTATAGTCATCGTGACCCAAAAACTCTTTATTGATTGAGAGTAAAAATTTATCAGTACAAAAAATGTAGTTAACAGCCGTACAACGCTTCTTTTCTCTTAAAAAGACATTGGCTATCCTTTTTTTAAAGTTTGAACGGTTGCCCATTGATATGGTTGTTTCTTTAAAATAGAATTTTATAACGGGCTTGATTTTCATTTTCTTTTAACTATAAACTTGATGATATTATATATAAATACCGAAATTCGAAATTATCAAACAATTCTGAATGATACCTTTGTAAAAACAAGAAAACAAAGATGGAGAGAAGACTTTCGGAAATAGAAGTGGGAAGAAAAGTATTAATAAAACACTTTGATAAAGACGATATCTATTTAAAATTAATGGAAATGGGCTGTGTGCCAGGTGAGATTATAATAGTCGATCAAATTGCGCCAATGGGTGACCCGATTTCAATATTTGTTGCAGGATATCATTTAAGCCTGAGGTTAAACGAAGCAGAAAATATATGGGTCGAGGAAGTAGATAAAATTAATATAAACAGTTAATAATCAATTAGTTATACATGAATATTGGGTTGTATTTTGGTTCATTTAATCCTGTTCACAACGGCCATCTTATTATTGCTAACCATGTAATTAACTACACGGACATTAAACAAGTTTGGATGGTTGTCACGCCACAAAATCCTCTTAAAAATTCTTCTAGCCTATTAAATGAATATGATCGGCTTCATTTAGTGCAGTCTGCTCTAGATGGAGAAACTAAAATTAAAGCATCTACAATAGAATTTAAACTACCTAGACCGTCTTTTACAATTGATACGCTAACCTATTTAAAAGAAAAATTTCCTCAGCATCAATTTTCAATTATTATGGGAAGCGATAGTTTTACAAATATCACAAAATGGAAAAACCACCATCTTATTATAAAGGGGTTTGACTTTTATTTATATGAGAGAAAGGGGTTTCCTATAAAAAATGAAGTAAAAGCAAAAGTTAATATACTCGACGCGCCTATAGTACAAATTTCTTCTACTATGATAAGAGAAATGATAAAATCTGGAAAATCAATTCGGTATTTAGTTCCAGATGTTGTCAATAAAGAGATCAAAGAAAATGCTTATTATAAAATAACTAAAATAATAAACCAAGAAAAAGAGAAAAAGCAACAATAAAAGGTGGTGGTGTTTTGGTATAGCGCAATAAAATAACGGTAAGTAAAATAACTAAAAAACTAAGAAAACCCTGAACGCTAAAATTATTAAAGGGTATATCTTTTAATAAATAAAATGTTCCTGCAAACATTACCCCTACCACCACAGCGTTTATTCCTTCAAGTGCTCTAAAGACAATTACATATTTTTTAAAAAATTGCCATACCGGGAAAAAGAAAAGAACTAAAAGGGCGCTTGGTAAAAAGATTCCTACAGCCCCAACTATACAACCTAAAACCTGATACGTTGTTCCTTTGTCTTTCAGAGCAATTCCCCCTGTAAAAGAAGCAATAGAAAATACCGGTCCAGGAATTGCTCTAACAAAACCGGCGCCAGTTAATAATTCGCTTTTGTCAAGTTTAATAAAACCTTGCTTGGTATCTTGAAATTTTTCTGCTGTTGGTCTGGCTACATATTGATCAACAATTAAAGGAATTAAAACATCTGATCCTCCAAAAACGATACTACCAAATCTATAAAAGTTTTCAAATAAGTTAAACGCTTTTCGGTTATCCCATTCTTGTTTTCTTGATATTTCGCTTAAAAAACCAGCAATTAAAAAAATAGAAATAAATAACCATAAATTAGACCAACGTATATTTTTTGGTTTAATTGTTTCTTTAGCAGGAATTCTTTTATTACTAAAGTTGGTTACAATACCCCCCAACACAATCATTGTTGGAAAAATCCAGGGGGATTTAAAGAAAATAAAAAGCAATAAGAAACTGCAAATAAATAAAATAAGGGTGATTATATTATTAATAGATATTTTAAATGCTTTTAATCCTGCGAATGCAAGAAAACCAATAGCCATTGGTTGAATAAACTTAAACATACCATTATTCAAATGATAGGTTGATAAAGCGGAAATTATAAAAGAAAACAACCCCATTATAAAACAAGCAGGAAAAACCCAGATAAGAAGTGTAATAACGGCTAACGGAATACCGCCTCTTTTATAACCAATAAGCGTTAAAACTTGTGTTGAAGAAGCGCCGGGAAGAATTTGAGCAAAACTAACATAATCCATTAGTTCATCTTTTGTTATATCTTTTCTTTTTTCAACAAATGTTTTTATAACCAAGCCGAGATGACCTTGAGCGCCACCAAAAGCGGTTAAGCTGTGAAAAAGGACAGATTTTAAAAAAGAATAATGTCGATAAAAAAACAAAATAAAATATATTAGGTTTACAATTATAATCCGTGTTCTTTGCTAATTTTTAACATCCTATCAATAGGTATTTTTGAAGCAATGCGTAGATTATCATCTAATATTAATTCTGGTAATTCATATTCTAAACATAAATATAACTTTTCTAATGTGTTTAATTTCATGTGTGGGCAATTATTACAAGCACAACTATTATTTGGGGGCGCCGGGATAAACAGTTTGTTAGGATTGTTTTTTTGCATTTGATGTAAAATACCGGGCTCTGTTACAACAATAAATTCATTAAAGGTGTTTTGATTAGAAAACTTTAATAACTCAGATGTGCTCCCAATAAAATCAGAAATTGATAAAATATTTTCTTCACATTCGGGGTGAGAAATAATTTTAGCTTTAGGATAACGAATTTTAAGCTTTAAGATCTTTTCTAAACTAAAGATTTCATGGACCATACAAGCGCCGTTCCATAAAACCATTGACCTTCCGGTTTTTTTATTTAAATAAGCACCTAAATTTTTATCCGGTGCAAAAATTATTTTTTGATCCTTTGGTAGACTATTTATAATTATTTCAGCATTACTGCTTGTGCAAATAATATCACTTAGTGCTTTTATACCTGCAGAACAGTTTATATAGGTTATTACTAGGTGATCCGGATATTTCTGTTTAAACAATTTAAACAATTCAGGGGGAGCGCTATCACTTAAAGAACAACCCGCATTTAAGTCTGGAAGTAAAACTTTTTTTGTAGGGTTTAAAATTTTGGCTGTTTCTGCCATAAAATGAACACCGGCAAAAACAATTATATCAGCATTAGTCTGCTCTGCTTTTTGGGCTAAGGCTAAACTGTCACCTATAAAATCAGCAATATCTTGTATATCTGATTCTTGGTAATAATGAGCTAATATAATAGCGTTTTTTTTAAGCTTTAGGTTTTTTATTTCTTCAAACAAATCTAATGTAGGATCAATATCAACTTTTAAAAAACCGGATAAAAATAAATTTGATTTTGCATTGTTAATATCTATCATAATATGTATTAATAGTTTTTTTATTTAAATTAATATACTATTACTAGGGCTGTTAATATGTGTAAATTTAAAAAACGAAATATTTTTTAATTACAAAAAACCAAACTATTAACTCGTTTACACAAGTAATTAACATTCTATAAAAAAACAATATTTACTATTTTATATTAAAGAAACCCATTTTTATAAAAACTATTAATCTTTTTTGCACTAGCGTTAATAAAGTTTACTGTTGATAAAAAAAACAGAAAAACAGAAAAAAATAATGTTTAAAACAGGTTTAATAAATTATGTGAATTAACAAAAAACCAAAATTTAAAAAAAAAGATTCTTTTTTTACTCTATTTGTCCGCAGAAAAAAAAGAATAATATTAGCTTTATTAACAGTTTTTTATCCTTATCAACAAAAACCTGTGAATTAGTTATTTAAAACCACCCAACCTCCGGAATGGCAAACCTACTTAAGTTTAACTTACACCAAGCCGTAAACTAAGAAAAAGACATATTAAAAAAAATTAAAGAGAAATAAATGTTTTATAATGGAAAAACGTAAAATCAATAGAAAAACCAGAAAAGAGTCTATAAAGACCCTAAAATTGGGCATTTATATAATAAATTATACTATTTTTGCCGTCAATTTTAATTTGAATTAATATGCAGATAATACAAAATATTCGTGAAAAAGGTGCAGCGATAGTGATTGTTGTAATTGCGCTTAGCTTAATTGGTTTTATATTAATGGATGCTAAATCCGGAAGAAATGCAAGTTTGTTTGGAGGAAGCCCCTCTACTAGTGTAGGAGAAGTAAACGGAGAGCCAGTTGAAAATAAAGAGTTTACCGAAAAGGTAAAGCAAGCAGAAGACCAATATGGAGGACGTGCGACAGGAAACCAACTGTATGAGATACGCCAATCAGTTTGGGATCAATTGGTTGCTGAAAAAGTTATAATAAAAGAGTTTAAAAAACTAGGCCTTAGCTTTTCACCAAAAGAAATGAGCGCCATAATGTTTAGTTCAGACGCGCCGTACACACTAAAACAGGCGTTTACTGATAAACAAACCGGCCAATATGATATAAATAAAGTTCAAGAGTGGTGGAAAACAGCAAAAAAATCAAAGGACGAACAAAGGGCGGCTATAGAGGCACAAATTATAGAGCCTATGAAGCTACAAACTTTATATAGTAAGTATAATGGAATGATTGCAGCAAGCGCTTATTATCCCGCCTGGATGCAAAAGAAAGACTTATCAGAAAGAAACCAATTTGCAAACATAAGTTATGTTGGTGTTCCCTATAGTGTAATCAACGATAATGAAATAAAAGTAAGCGACGCCGAAATAATAGAGTATATAAATAAAAAGAAATCACTTTACAAACAAGACGGAGGAAGATTTATAAGCTATGTTTCTTTTAGTGCAAACCCTTCTCCAAGCGATTCACTTAAAGCAAGAGAATCCGTAGAAGTTTTAAAAGCCCCGTTTATTGCAGACACCAACGCAAATAATTTTATAGCACGAAACATGAGTACCATTAAATACTTTGATGGCTATTCACTTAAATCAAAGCTAGCGATGGTTCAAAAAGATAGTATTGCCAACCTGCCAACCGGAAAGGTGTATGGTCCGTATCTTGATGGAGGAGCCTATGTGTTGGCAAAAATGTTGGGAAACAGACAAATGCCAGACAGCGTAAGGGCTAGAACAATTTTAGTTAGCACCAGAGATCTTCAAACAGGTCAACCGACAATTTCTGATAGCATAGCTAAACAAAGAATTGATAGTATTTCTACCGCAATTAAAGGTGGGGCAGATTTTAATACAATGGTTTTAATGTATAGTGACGACAGGGTAAGTAAAGATAAGGGCGGAGCATATGATTTTTCATCGCTTCAGTTTCAAAACCTACCCAAAGAGTTTGCAGAGGTGGTGTTTTATGGAACTTCCGGAGATAAGAAAATGGTACACACCGATATTGGTTGGTATTATATAGAAGTAATTAGCCAAAAGAATTTTGAAACGGCGTATAAAGTAGCCTATATGTCTAAGCAAATTTTGGCAACAGACGAAACCGTTAATAATGCAAGCATGAAGGCAACAAAGTTGTCAGGAGAAAATAGGGATGTTAAGTCATTTGATGCTTATGTAATTAAAAATGCACTTCAAAAAATTGATGTGCCAAACATGATTACCCAGAATGAATATAGGTTGGGTTTATTGCAAGATGCAAGGCAGTTGATAAGGTGGGCTTTTGAAGCAAAACAGGGCGATGTAAGCGAGCCGTTTAGTATCGAAGATCAGTTTGTTGTAGCGACGGTAACAAAAATTCAACCAGAAGGCCTTCCTGATGCAACAACAGCAAGACCTTTAGTAGAAGCATTAATTAGAAAACAAAAAAAGGCGGATATTATTAAAGAAAAATTATCCAAAGCAAATTCTTTAGAAACAGCTGCATCAGTTTACAATCAACCGATAAGAACTGCAGGAGCAGATTCAACGCTTACTTTCAGCTCACAGATCATAAACGGTGTTGGCGATGAGCCAAAACTAATAGGTGCGGCGTTTAATAAAAACTTTCAAACAAAGTTGTCAGAGCCGATAGGTGGAACAGGAGGGGTTTTTGTCGTTAAGGTAAACGGCATAGAAAACCAGCCAACAGAAACAGCAGAAATCATGGCCCTGCAATCCACAGAACAAACAAGAAGTTTATTACAAAAATTATCTGGCTGGTTTGAATCTTTAAAGAAAACAGCAGAAATTAAAGACACCCGCAGCAAACAGTATTAATTAAATAATTTAAAATAATCAATAGCCAAACCTCAAGGGTTTGGCTATTTTGTTTTTTAAATAATCGGCAAAAAACACGGATTCTAAGAAGAATAAATAATTATATTATACTTTTGAAAAAAGAGATTTAAAAAATTTATTACTCAATCGCCATGTATAAAATTATTTTGCTAATAGACATTTCTGAAGAATATGGGCAAAATCTCACCAAGGGAATTGTTAAATATTCAAAAGAACATGGACCTTGGGTGTTTTGTAAGATGCCGCTTTTTTATAGAGAAACCCATGGAGTAGAAGGGATTGTTAAATTTGCAAAAGAATGGGATGCGGATGGAATTATAGCACATCTTGATAACGACCTTGATATAAAAAAAATACACGAAGCAGGAATAAGTTTAATCGTAGAAGATTTCAAAGAAAGATTTGAAGGCATATCAAATGTAACAGGGGGATATTTTGAAACGGGCGCAATGGGTGCCGAATATTTTATAAAAAAGGGCTTTAAACATTTTGGCTTTTACGGGTTTAAAAATATAGTTTGGTCTCGAGAAAGGTTTGAGGGGTTTCAAAATTATTTATCAGAACACAATATAGCGGCACATCATTTTGATCAGGATCACCAGACCGCCCAGGCCCTTTGGTTTTATAAACCCTCCTTACTAAGTCAGTGGCTTCAAGCTTTACCAAAGCCAATTGCAATAATGGCTTGTGATGACGAGCGGGCACAACACATTACAGAATCATGTAAGCAAGCACAAATTCCGGTGCCCGAGCAAATAGCTGTGCTCGGTGTTGATAATGATCAGATGACCTGTAATTTATCTGACCCCCCATTATCAAGTATCAATCTTGATACTGAAAAAGGGGGATATGAGGCGGCAAAGTTAATGCACCAGCTCATTACCAAAAAAAACTATGCTCCGCATAATATTGTTGTAAAACCAACACATATAATTACTCGCCAATCAACAGACATTACCTCTGCTAGCGACCAATTAATTGCTAAGGCGCTAAAATTTATTCATCAAAACATAGGCGACAAAATAAATGTTTCAGATGTTTTAAAACAGGTTCCACTTTCAAGAAGGTCTTTTGAAAAAAGGTTCTATGACATTACGGGCATTGCTGTGTACAAATATATTTATAATTTAAAAATCCAAAAATTTGCGGAGCGATTATTGGAAACAGACAAAACCGTATCAGAAATTTCAATGGAATCAAGCTTCGCTTTAAGTAATAATATTTCTAGACAGTTTAAACAAGTGAAAGGCTGTACACCAACAGAATATAGAAAACAGCATATCAATAAAAAAAGAGCGGAAGAATAGTTGTGACGAAAAAATAATCTATAATGAATATAATGTCTTTTAATATTCGGTGTGACAAATTGAGTGACCAGGAAAACAGTTGGCAACACAGAAAAGACTTTGCAACACAAATGATCCGCTTTTATGGCATTGACATTTTAGGCGCGCAAGAGGTGTTAAAAAATCAGCTAGAAGATTTATTACAAAGACTACCTGAATATAATTTTTTAGGTGTGGGACGAATAGACGGAAAAGACAAAGGAGAGCATAGCGCTATTTTTTATAAGCGCGAAAAATTTGATGTAGAAAAAAGTGGACACTTTTGGTTAAGCCAGGAACCAGAAAAAACGGGGTCTAAGGGATGGGATGCAGCATGCGAAAGAATAGTAACCTGGGCTATTTTTAAGGAAAAAAAATCTGGAACAAAGTTTGTTTTTTTTAACACTCATTTTGATCATATAGGAGAGGTCGCAAGAAAAGAAAGCGCCATTTTGTTAAGAAAAAGAATGATTGAAATAGCAGAAACTCTTCCAATAATAGCCACAGGAGATTTGAATTTACCGCCGAGCTCCGAGGCGGTAGAATTCCTGTTAAAAGACGATTTTTTATTGGATGCTAAAAAGGCTGCGAATTTTGTCTACGGCCCATCTTGGAGCTTTCATGATTTTGGAAGGATACCAATAGAATACAGACAACTGATTGATTATATTTTAGTGAACAAGAGTGTAAGGGTTAACAAATACGCCTGTATTTCTGAGACCTTAAACACCACCTTTTTGTCTGACCACAATCCAGTCTTTGCCCAAATTGAATTTGTTTCCTAGTTTATATAGTAATAAACAAATTTTATAATCCCCGAAAATTAAAGAACGCTCTTACGGCGTTTAAAAAACAAGTCTAGAATTAATTTTAAATGCTACTTTTGATAGGCAAGAAAAATTGTTCTACCATGGCAAATGGCAAACTTAAACAAACACTAACCCCCGCTCTTTTATGGGGCTTGGGAGTTGGCTATGTAATTTCTGGAATGTATTTTGGCTGGAACCTTGGCTTAGAAAAAGGGGGCACCCTTGGAATGGCGATGGCCACTCTCTTAGTGATTATTTTATACACCTGTTTTAGTTTTTCTTATGCAGAGTTAGCGTGCGCTATACCTAAGGCAGGAGGTGTGTATGACTATACAGAAAAAGCGTTTAAAAAGGACGTCGGATTTATTGCGGGGCTAGCCCAGATTATTGAATTTGTCTTTGCACCTCCAGCCATTGCTATTGCTATAGGATCGTATTTTAATTTAGCCTTTCCGCAAATTCCTGTTTTGCCTGCGGCGATATCGGTTTATTTGGTTTTTATGACGTTAAATATTTATGGCGTTAAAGCTGCTGCTAGTTTTGAATTGGTGGTTACTATTTTGGCGGTGGGTGAATTGTTGCTTTTTGTTTCATTGACGCTGCCCCATTTTTCAATGCCCCATTTTACCCAAAACCCTTTTCCAAATGGATGGGGAGGGGCTTTTGCTGCAATTCCTTTTGCGATCTGGTTTTTTTTAGGGATTGAGGGGGTTGCTAATGTTGCAGAAGAAACAATCAATCCACAAAAAGATATCATAAAAGGCTTTGGGTGGGCCCTAATTACTTTAGTGGTATTATGTGTGTTGGTTTTTATTGCCTCCATCGGAATAGGCGGCTGGGAAAGCGTTGTATATGCTGCAAACGGGACCAGCTCAGACTCTCCATTGCCGCTGGCTCTAGGACAGCTTTTTGCCTCAGACCATTTGTTTTATAAGCTATTAATTGGAATTGGTTTATTTGGTTTGGTGGCTTCTTTTCATGGCCTGTTATTAGCTAGCGGCCGAGCCACTTTTGAATTTGGAAAAATTGGTAACGCACCCAAAATATTAGGAAAAGTGCACCCTCGATTTCAAACTCCCGCCAATGCGCTTTTGTTTAATTCTGTCTTAGGTATCATTATTCTTTGTACAGGAAAAACGGCAGAAATTATAATCATATCTGTTTTTGGTGCCCTTACGTTGTATATTTTTTCTATGATGGCGGTATTAAAATTAAGAAAAACCTCCCCCGAAATGAATCGTCCTTTTCGGGTTCCACTTTATCCATTTACGCCTATTATTGCATTAGTATTAGCAATTATTTGTTTACTAGCATTGTGTTATTATAATGTACTGTTGGCGGGTTGCTATTTTGGTATATTATTTTTCTTTTTTCTATTGTATAAATTTTTTAAAAAATGAGTAACGAAGAAATTTTAGAATATGTTAGCAAGCACCCCTCGGGTAGGGTAAAAATTGCAGTAGCAGATATCGATGGCATACTTCGCGGAAAATATATTTCGAGTGAAAAGTTTTTGTCTGTTGCCAAAAGCGATTTGGGATTTTGTGCAGTAATTTTTGGTTGGGACATGGCAGATCAGGCATATGACAACAGTAGCTATACAGGCTGGCACACGGGTTATCCTGATGCAAAAGTAAAATTGAGCTTGAATAGTTTTCGAAAAATTCCTTGGGAAAACGACCTGCCCTTTTTTTTGGGTGAATTTATTGATGACGTAGGCAGCCCGATTGAAGTTTGTCCTCGTCAATTGCTTAAAAAAATTATAGGCCAAGCCACCGACCTCAGCTATGAAGCAAAATTCGCTCAAGAGTTTGAGTGGTTTAATTTTGCAGAAACGCCAAAGAGTTTCGCTGATAAAGACGGCAAAAATTTAACCCCTTTAACGCCGGGAATGTTTGGCTATTCAATTTTAAGAAGCAGCGAAAGAAATGATTTTTTCTCCGCACTTTTTGATCAGCTTAAAAAGTTTGACATACCACTAGAGGGCATTCATACAGAAACAGGACCTGGAGTATATGAGGCTGCTATTACTTATAGCGACGCCTTAATGGCTGCTGACAATGCGGTGCTGTTTAAGACCGCAGTAAAAGAGATTGGTTATAAACACGGCATCTTGGCTAGTTTTATGGCCAAGATCAATGAAAATTTACCAGGTTGTAGTGGACATGTTCATCAGTCGCTTTGGAATGGCAATATCAATTTATTTCATGATGCCACCCAGCCCAATCAAATGAGTAAAATAATGCAGCAATATGTTGCAGGTCAACTTTATTGTTTGCCCCATATTTTACCGATGGTAGCACCTACCATTAATTCTTATAAACGCTTGGTAGAAGGGGCATGGGCACCAACCACAGTCACTTGGGGTGGTGATAACAGAACCGTTGCGCTGCGCACATTAACAGGTGGCAGTAAATCTTGTCGTTTAGAAACAAGGGTGGTCGGAAGCGATACCAATCCTTATTTGGCCCTGTCTGCTTGTTTAGCTTCGGGTTTATATGGCATTAAAAATAAATTGACTTTGCAACCACCAACCGAAGGCAATGGTTATAAAGATGAAACCCATGGAAGATTTCCCAAGAGTTTAGAAGAGGCGAATCATGCAATGAAAAACTCTGCGGTAGCGAAAGAAATTTTTGGTGAAACATTCGTTCAACATTTTACACAGACGCGCGATTGGGAGGTTCGTCAATTTGCAAAAGTGGTAACCGACTGGGAAACAAAAAGATATTTCGAGATCATTTGATTCCTACTATTTTTACAAGGGGTTTATAAATCGTTTTTTAAAAACATTTTTTACTATTAATATTTTTTTCTAGATGTCAATTGTACAATTTAATTTTCCTACGACCATTCGATTTGGTGCGGGTGCAGTGGCAGAGTTGCCAGCGTATTTAAAAAATAATCAATTAAAAAAACCATTGATAGCAACCGACCCAACGATTGCCGGATTAAATTTTTTTAAAGAAATTGTTGTAAGCCTTACAGCAAACGGAGTACAGGCAACAGTTTTTCATGATATTCATAAAAACCCTGTAAAAAGTGATGTTTACAAGGGTACCGATGTATATGATGCTGCTAATTGTGATTGTATTATTGGAATTGGCGGAGGCGCTGCAATTGATGTAGCAAGAGCAATTTTGTTACGCATTAATCACCGCGAAGATTTATTTAAATACGATGATTTAATAGGGGGCGACGTTTATGTTACGAATGAAGTGCCACCATTTATTACCATACCAACCACAGCAGGAACGGGTAGTGAAGTAGGCCGCTCAGCGATTATTTCCGATGATGAAACGCATCAGAAAAAAATTCTCTTCTCTCCTAAATTGCTTGCAAAGATTGTTTTTGCAGATCCCCTTTTAACCATGGATTTGCCACCGTTTATTACAGCGGCTACCGGAATGGATGCGTTGACTCATAATATGGAAGCCTTTATTGCTAAAAATTATCATCCAATTTGTGATGGTATTGCATTGGAGGGCATTCGATTGATAGCAACTTCTATTGAAGGGGCCGTTAAAAATCCTACTATTGAATCTCGCTCTAATATGTTGTTGGCGTCAATGATGGGTGCAATAGCATTTCAAAAAGGCCTAGGGGTGGTTCACTCTTTAGCGCACCCACTTTCTAGTTTGTTAGATACTCACCACGGGCTTGCCAATGCGGTTAATCTTCCTTATGGTATGCAGTTTAATATTGAAGGGTTCGAAGAAAAGTTTGTGCGTATGGCGAAAGCGCTGGGTATAAAAAATGAAACGGGACAAGGTGTGGTAGATTATTTGTTTGATTTAAATGACAGGTTAGGTATTCCCAAAAAACTAAGTGGCATCGGAGTAAAACCAGAACACTTGGACACTTTGGCAGACCTTGCATTTGCAGATTTTGCACATCCTAATAATCCTAAGCCTGTGAGCAGGGAGAACTTTAAATTATTATACGAAACTGCTTTATAAATTTTGTCTACACCTATTATCATCGGCATTAGTTTTTCAGAAACAAAGTACCCAAATTATCCAGCATGGATTCTTGGAGAAAATTCGACTATCCAAATTGTACCGCTTAGTTGGGAAAAACAAAATATTGAGGACCTTAATAAATGTCACGGACTTTTATTAAGCGGTGGCGTTGACATAGATCCCTTTTTTTACGAACCAGGCCTTTCAAATTATCCGAATCAGCCGGTTGAATGGAATCGAAAAAGAGATCAGTTCGAAATAGATTTGTTTCACGCCGCTGAGCAAAAAAAAATTCCCATTCTAGGAGTTTGTAGAGGATTGCAGGTGGTAAATGTAGCATTAGGTGGAACTTTAGTGAACGATATTGAGGCGACAGGAAAACCGAATCATCGCTCAAGAGATGGAGTAGACCATATTCATCAAGTTCAGTTGTTGCGGGAAACGCTATTGCAAAGCATAACAAAGATTGGTGAGGGAGAAATTAATAGTGCACATCATCAAAGTATCAATAGGCTTGCTGAACCATTGGCGGTAAATTGTATTTCACAGACAGATGAAATAGTAGAAGGCGTTGAGTGGAAAGAAAAACAAAATCGCGCGCCAATGATTTGTGTTCAATGGCATCCAGAGCGGATTAAAAACAAAGAACAAAATCCACTTTCAAAAAATATCCGCGATTGGTTTTTATTGGAGGCCCAAAAGTATAGTGGGTAAAATGGCGAATAATACATTTTTTAAAAAAGACCAGAAAAAAATTTAAAAACTTAAAAAAGGAAGAATGAATATTGTCAATCCGGCAACTCAAGAAATAATTACCACTGTTAGCGTCGATGATCAAAAAACTATTGCGAACAAATTGACCAGCTTACGTGAGGGACAAAAACAATGGGCAAAAGTTTCCTTGAGCGAAAGGGTCGCGATTATTCGCCGTTTTGCCGTGTTGTTACAAACCCATCTTGAAACATGTGCATCCGTATTAACAAGCGAAGTGGGCAAACCTTTACAACAATCTAAAAACGAAGTGAACGGTGCTTGTGCAAGAATAGAATGGCTTACAGCAAACGCTGAGCAATCATTAAAGGAAGAGTGGATGGATGAAACAGGGGCTACTCGTGAAAAAATTGTTTATGAACCGCTAGGTGTAGTGTGCAATATTTCTGCATGGAACTATCCTTATTTGGTAGGAACGAATGTTTTTGTTCCTGCATTATTGGCGGGCAATGCGGTAATTTATAAGCCCTCTGAATTGTCTACTTTAACGGGCATGGAAATAGAAAAATATTTACATGCAGCAGGTGTACCAGAAAATGTTTTTCAAATTGCTGTCGGTGCAAAAGAGGTGGGAGAGATTTTATTAGCAGCAAACCTGGACGGCTATTTTTTCACAGGATCTTATGCAACAGGTAAATATATATATGAGCGAGTGAGTAAAAAAATGAAACCTTGTGGACTTGAGTTGGGAGGAAAGGACCCGCTGTATGTTACGGACGACGTTACAGACATTTCAACAATTGCTGCGAATACAGCGGATGGTGCTTTTTATAATAACGGGCAAAGTTGTTGTTCGGTAGAAAGAATTTATGTTCACGAAAAAGTATATGATGCTTATGTAGCAGCTTTTATAAAAGAAGTACAATCGTATACTATTGGAAACCCTTTATCAGAAGGCGTTTATATTGGCGCGTTAACAAGAAAGGAGCAGGCAGCTTTTTTAGCAAGTCAAGTGCAAGATGCGGTATCAAAGGGTGGATCTATTTTATGTGGAGGAAAACCAATACAAGGCGCGGGAAATTATTTTGAGCCAACTGTTTTAGTTAATGTTACCCATGATATGGAGGTGATGAAAGAAGAATCATTTGGACCAATCATTGGTATCATGAAAGTAACAGACGATTCAAATGCGTTGACTTTAATGAATGATACGCAATATGGACTTACGGCTTCGGTTTATTGCAATAATGAAAAGAGGGCATTAGCTATTCAAAGCCAGTTGAATGCAGGAACTGTTTACTGGAATTGCTGTGATCGTGTAAGTGCAGCATTACCTTGGAGCGGAAGAAAGCATAGTGGTTTTGGAAGCACTTTGTCTTTAGTGGGCTTGCGTGTTTTTACTCAGCCAAAGGCTTATCATTTGAGAAGCTAAGGTTTTGCATACTGAAAATTTTAGCGATCAATACATTTAAATTATTACAGAATTTTGCAAACAAGCGAAGGGCTTATTTATTTACAGTCAGAGCAAACCCCATTTACCATCATCTCTGAATGATTAGGTGTAAAGCCTTTTGGAAGTTTAACCTTGGGAATAGTTACATCATCCAAACAAATTGTTTTAGTACAGACATCACAAATAAAATGTACATGGTTGTCATGGTGATGGCCCTCCTCACAGTTTTCTTTGCATAAGGCATATAAGATAGAGTTGTCGGTGGTGGGAATAAGATGGACGATTCCTTTTTCTACAAAAGTTTGCAATGTTCGGTAAACAGTCACTCGGTCAAACATTTCTCCTGTGAATTTTTCAATGTCAGCATGAGCCAATGCGCCATCACGGGCTAAAAAAAGCGATAAGATTTTTTTTCTTCCATCTGTAACGCTTAGTTTATTTTTTTTAAGAATGTCGTCGGTCATTGTAAAGTGTTGATCCATTAATTAAGACTTCTACTTTGGTATTTTTCTTTTAATAAGGCATTGATATCCTTCAATAGTTTTTGAACTTCATCTTCCTTCAGCCCATCATAGACACCCCTTACCCTGCCTTGTTTATCTACCAATGCAAAAAACTGTGTATGAATAAATTGGTCTGCAATGTTGGTGTTTGAATCTGGCTTATTATTGTCAATTAGGTAACTCTGACGCGCCATTTTATATAAAGAGGACTTGTCTCCTGTAACAAAATTCCATTTTACATTTTCTGAGGTTTGCAGGCTTGTGCTAGTTGAGTCATAGGTAATTTTATAAGAGCCGTCTTCATTTTTTACAAGCCCCCCATTTAACATTCGCTGTTCATATTTTTTAAGCAAGGGTACCGAATCTGTTTCTGGCATGCAGGTGTGAGAGAGAATCATAAAGCTGCTGTCGTTTTTATAGCTATCAAAAACCCTTCTCATATTTGCATTCATCTTTGGACAAATTCCTTTGCAGGTAGTAAAGAAAAATTCTGCCACAAAAACCTTTCCCTCTATATCTCTTTCAGTTAGCACCTTTCCGTTTTGATTGGTAAATGTAAAGGGCTGGATATTATTATTGATTATTGGAAGATTCGATTGTGAAAAATCGTCTTGAGAAAAAAAGTATAAAAAATAGGCCCCAAACAAAAGAATAAAAAAACCTACGTACCAATGCCATTTTTTGCCCATGTTATAAAGTTTACTCAAAGTTACAATCAAACAAGTTGCTAAATACCCCGCAATATAAAAGTTGCAACATTATTGCAAATTTAGTACTTTTGTATTTCTTACGATGAGTACAAAAATCAATTGGGATATGATGGGTATTGCTACCTCTGTGTTGTGTGCTATTCACTGCGCATTGTTACCCGTATTGGTTTCTACCTTACCCGTGTTTGGTATTAATATCGTCCATAATTCTGTCTTTGAATGGGGCATGATTCTATTGGCTTTTATGGTAGGGTCTTATTCATTGTTTCATGGATATGTAAAACACCACCATTCACTTGTGCCCGTTTTAATTTTTTGTATTGGGTTTCTATTCCTTGTTTTTAAACAATTTTTTCATTCTTTTGAAAATTGGTTTTTAATAGTGGCGGTTCCTTTAATTATTAGTGCACATTATTATAACTATCGTTTGTGTCACCGCACCAAATGTTCTTCTCCTCATCATCAGCACTAGAAACTGTACCAATAAAAATTAACGTTTATTGAGTATCTTGTAAATAAAAATTTCTTTATGAGAAAAGCATTCTTATTAATACTAGTGTATATTTTTTCAGCATCGTCGTTGTTTAGTCAAGATAAAGACGAACAAGAGGTAAGGGCTTTATTGGATTTCCAAACACAAGAATGGAATAAAGGAAATATTCCTGCTTTTATGGAAACCTATTGGAAAAGCGATTCACTTATGTTTATAGGTAAATCAGGAGTAACCTATGGATGGCAAAAAACGCTAGCAAACTATAATAAAAACTATCCCGATAAAGCAGCAATGGGCAAGCTAAAGTTCGAATTGCTTCAAGTAAAAAGGTTGTCGGCCACGCACTTTTTCGTGGTAGGCAAATGGCATTTAACTAGAAGTATTGGAGATGTTGGCGGTCTATTTTCGCTTTTATTTCGCAAGGTTGCTAACAAATGGATAATAATAGTTGACCATACTAGTTAGTATAGCTTTCTATTTAATAATTAATTTCCTCCCACCCTTTCCATTTTTTTCGTAAATAATTAATTAGGGCCAAAAGCGACAGTATAAATACAGCGTAATAAATATAATTTCCTATAGAAGGGCGGCCTTCAAAAAAAGCAAACCCAAAGTAAATACCGATGCTCATGTTGGCCAAAAGCCAAACAAGTCCCATTGAAATGGATTGAACTATTTTAATCAAAAATTCTTTTACATCCTCTTCCATTGCCCGAATAAAAAATTTTTATAAAACTGGTTAAAAATAAGTTGGTAAACTCGTGTTTAAAGATAGCTGATTTGGTGTATACAATTTATTTTGTTTAAATAAAATAATAAAGAAAAGAGGCAACAGGTTTATAATGATCATCTACAGCAGCTTACCGAGAAAAAACCAACTAAAACTAAAAAATTGCTTCACTTATCAGTGGGAACGCTAATTTTGTAATCATGCCTAATTTTAACTGGAACGACAGTATCAATCTTATCAGCAAGCTTTCTATAAAAAAATCTTGGAATGGCATTCAAGTTCTTTCTAGTTTTTATTTAAGCAGGTGGTTAAATAGGCCAATTCAATGGGGCTATCCTGTTTCAATTTCATTTGAGCCTACTACTAGTTGTAATCTTCGTTGTCCTGAGTGTCCAAGTGGCTTAAGAGCCTTTTCGCGCCCTATTGGAATGTTAGAAAAGAATTTTTTTACTCGAACCATTGATGAAATTCACCAAGAGTTAATTTATCTAATTTTTTATTTTCAAGGGGAGCCATATTTAAATCCTGACTTTTTGGAGATGGTGAAATATGCCAGCGACAAAGGAATTTATACGGCGACGTCTACTAATGCGCACTATTTAACAGACGAAGCAGCGAAGAAAACAATAGAAAGTGGTTTAGATAGGTTGATCATTTCCATTGATGGAACAACACAGGATGTATATAAACAATACAGGATTGGTGGAAATATTGATAAGGTATTAGAGGGCGCAAAAAACATTGTGAAATGGAAAAAGGCATTGAATAGCAAAACACCTTTTGTCTTTTTTCAATTTTTGGTAGTGAAGCATAATGAACATCAAATAGAAGAGATAAAGAAAATAGCAAAAGAAATTGGCGTAGACGAGGTTAGATTTAAAACAGCTCAGGTATATGATTATCAAACGGATCCAAATAATTTGATACCTTCTATTGATAAATATAGTCGCTATAAAAAAAATTTAGACGGCAGTTATTCTGCTAAAAATAAACTAGCTAATCGATGTTGGAAAATGCAGCACGCGAATGTAATTACTTGGGATGGCTTGGTGGTTCCTTGTTGCTTTGATAAAGATGCCACCCACCAATTAGGGAATTTAAAATTACAGTCGTTTAAAGAAGTTTGGAAAAATGAGAACTATAAACAGTTTCGATCTGAACTGATGAAAAGTAGAAAAAATATTGACATCTGCGCCAATTGCAGCGAAGGAGTATCTGTATGGCAGGAATAGTAACAGTAACTGTATTGCAATTATTTAACTAAATTTACGCTATGCCCACCATGTTTAATAATCACTTGCGACAGGTCCTACTGCTGGGGTTGATTATTTTGTTGGGGGGAATGTTGATAACTGAGTTATATATATTTTTACCAGGGTTTTTAGGAGGAGTAACCTTGTATATTTTACTTCGTAAATGGTATGAAAGACTAACCATTCAAAAAAAATGGCCAAAGGGTTTAACGGCGCTTTTGTTTATTATATCGACGATCATTGTTATTTCCGTGCCTATTTATTTTACAGTGTTATTGGTTTCCCCGAAAATATATTCATTGATCAATAATCAACAAGATGTTGTTACGAGTCTTGAAATAATTTCAAAAAAAATCGAAGCCCTTACCGGCCAGCAATTTTTTACTTCCACCAGCGCAGAATCTATAGCAAAAAAAATTGCAACCTATATACCTACTTTTTTAAATAGTACGGCAAATGTGTTAGCCAACTTGTTAATGCTGTTTTTTTTATTATACTATTTATTGTATAGTGGTAAGGAGGTAGAAAAATATTTAAATCACATTATTCCGCTTAAGTCAGAAAATGTAGCTAAGCTTGCTAGCGAGACAGACACTATGATAAGAGCGAATGCGATTGGAATACCGATCATATGTATTGTACAGGGTCTTTTTGCTGCCATTGGCTATCTTATTTTTGGCGTTAAAGATTGGGGAATGTGGGGATTTGTAACCGGAGTGTTTGCATTTTTTCCTTTAGTCGGAACTATGGTTGTTTGGGTACCATTGGTAATCTATTTGTATTCAATGAACCAAACGGCTACTGCCACAGGGCTTACTATTTACAGTATTATTGTAACGGGAAATGTAGACTATATCACTCGTTTGCTATTGCTAAAAAAAATTGGCAATGTCCATCCAATGATTACTGTATTAGGGGTGATCGTAGGACTACAATTATTTGGGTTTATGGGTTTAATTTTTGGTCCATTACTTATAAGCTATTTTATTATTTTCTTAAAAATTTATATGAATGAGTTTTCTATTAAAGCAGATAAAGACCTTCTTTAAACGGAAATATTAATTTAGTTTTACCAAACCCGAAACCGACCAGTTATTAATAAAATTCAATGCAGTATTAATGGCTCTGTTTTTGGAAATCAATAACCAAGTATTCCAAATGAAATTATTTTTTCTAAATACCATATTACATTGTGCTAACAAAATGAAACGGGTTCTGTCGGCTGTTGTTTTGTCTTTCATCCTATTGTCATTATCAGCACAAACCAAACCAGAGTTTAGGGGTGTGTGGATAGCGACAGTCGATAATATTGACTGGCCTACGAAAGGAGATTATAATAGCAATTCTCAAAAGGCATCCTTTATTAAAATGCTCGATATGCAGCAGCGCAACGGAATCAATGCTTTGGTAGTTCAAATAAGACCTTGCACGGATGCTTTTTATCCTTCACCCTATGAACCTTGGAGTCAATGGCTAACAGGTGTTCAGGGACAACCCCCTTCACCCTATTATGATCCGCTGGCGTTTATGATATCGGAGACGCATAAACGAGGAATGGTATTTCATGCTTGGATGAATCCTTATAGAGCGGAGTTTAATTTAGTCAACTCTTCTTTGTCTGCTACTCATATTACTAAAGTACACCCGGAGTGGTTTTTAGTTTATGGAGATAAGCGATATTTTGATCCTGGTAATAAGGAAGCACAGCAATATGTAACACAGGTGGTGTCAGATGTGGTAAGCAGGTACGATGTAGATGCCATTCATTTTGATGATTATTTTTATCCTTATCGAATTGCTGGAAAAGAATTTCCTGACGAAGCGACGTTTAGAAAATATGGTGCGGGTTTGACAAAGGATGATTGGAGAAGAAGCAATACTGATTCAATTATTTCTAAGTTGAGCTTTGCAATTAAAAAAGAAAATAAAAAATGTCAATTTGGTATTAGTCCTTTTGGGGTTTGGCGAAATCAGGATAAAGATCCAATTGATGGAAGTCGCACAATTGGAGCACAAACAAATTATGACGACTTGTATGCGAATATTTTATTGTGGTTAAAGAAAGGTTGGATTGATTATGTAGCCCCTCAATTGTATTGGGAATTTGGTCATCGCATTGCTCCTTATGAAGTATTATTATCCTGGTGGAGCAATCATACCTACGGAAAACATTGTTACGTTGGCATGGGTATTTACCGTGCGAATAGCAATCCCGCCTGGAAAGAACTCAGTCAGTTACCGCGTCAAATAGTAGCGATGCGTAATACGCCCAACATGAAGGGCATGATTTTTTTTAGCAGCAAAACTTTTGAAAGAAACCCCAATGGTTGGAGTGATTCGCTTCGATTAAATTATTTTAAAGTGCCGGTAAAGGTACCTGAAATGAGTTGGTTGAAATAGTTTTGAATAAGTTTAGCCTTTAAGTAGAATAGTAAATTTTCTTAACTCGATAAAATTCAATCGAGTTAAGAAAATGTTTTTTATTCTAGACCCCAACTCATATTTCCATCCTTTTCATCTTTTAGTATGATGCCTTGCGATAGTAGTTGTTTTCTTATTTTATCAGACGTTGCATAATCCTTTTTTTCCTTTGCTTCTTTTCGGATATCAATTAGTAATTGCATTACTCCGTTTAAGGTATTACCTTTTTCAGCGGCAGTATTTTTTAATCCCATAATATCTTCTAAATAAATGGAAAAAGATTTCTTCATCAGTTGAAGTGTAGAAGCTGAAATGGCATTGATAGCGATGTGTCCATCCTTAATAGAATTAATGATGGGAGCTAGTTCAAATAAATTAGCCAGTACTTTTGCGGTACTAAAATCATCATCCATAAAAGTTTCTAGCTCTTGAAGTTGGGAAACTATTTTTTCGTCCATGGCTAAATCAGCCGCCGCTTGTCCATCAGGAGCCGAAAGATTTTTTAATAATTCATAGGCTTCCCATAAACGTTTGAATGCTTTTTCACTGGATTGTAATGCCTCGCTACTAAAATCAATTGGACTTCTATAATGACTTTGAAGAATAAAAAACCGTATCGTCATTGGATCAAAAGCCTGTGTAAGCAATGGGTGTGATCCATCAAATAGCTCAGTTAATTTGATCTGGTTGTTGTAGCTTTTACCCATCTTTCGTCCATTGACTGTTATCATATTATTATGAATCCAGTATTTCGCTGGGGTATGATGATTACAGATGGTACTTTGAGCAATCTCACTTTCGTGGTGGGGAAACTGAAGATCCATTCCTCCGCCATGAATATCAAATTCTGCGCCTAAGTATTTAGTGGCCATTGCAGAACATTCAATATGCCATCCGGGATAACCCTCACCCCAGGGACTTTTCCAACGCATGATATGTTCAGGGGCGGCCGATTTCCATAAGGCAAAATCTGCCTTATCTCTTTTTTCTTCTTGCCCATCCAGCTCTCGGGTAGTTTCTAACAGGTCATCAATAATTCTTCCACTTAGCTTTCCATAATCATGGTTGGCGGCATATTTTTTAACATCAAAATAAACGGAACCATTTACTTCGTAGGCATAACCTTCTGATATAATTTTTTCTATCATGTTCAGTTGCTCTACAATATGCCCAGTGGCTGTCGGCTCTATGCTGGGTTCTATACAATTAAGTTGTAACATCGCCCAGTGAAATAAGTTGGTATATTTTTGTACCAGCTCCATAGGCTCTAACTTTTCTAAAATCGCTTTGGCAGTTACTTTATCTTCCGCCAATTTTCCTTCTTCTTCAAAATGACCCGCATCAGTAATATTGCGCACATAGCGAACTTTATACCCTTTATACGTAAGGTAGCGATAGATAAAATCAAAAGTTACATAAGGCCTAGCGTGGCCAAGATGACTCTCTCCGCTTACGGTTGGACCACACACATACATCCCCACATGTCCTGGTGTGATAGAAGTAAATGTCTCTTTTTGTCGATTGTAAGAGTTGTATATTTTTAAAGACATAATAAATATTTATTTTATGGACTTAAGTTGAAGCCCTTATGGCGATTAGTCCATTTTGCTATACTAATTCATATATTAGTTAGCCAATGCAAATATACTGCATTCAATTATTCTGCAAGAAGCCCGATATCTGTAATAATAGGAAAATGATCGCTTAGTTTTTTTGGAATTCTAGTAAACTGGCGAACCGAATAGTGCTTGTCTACAAAAATATTGTCTATTCTCAACGTGGGAGATATTCCACTAAAGGTTCTTCCTATTCCTGATCCTTTTAATACAAATGCGTCTTGTAATCCGTTACCAATTTTTTCATAAGGATAGGAATTAGGCACATCATTAAAATCACCACAGACAATAACTTGGTAAGGACTCTTGTTAATTTCTGCTCTTACTCTATCAGCTTGAGAAATTCTTTTTAGAAAAGCGGTTTTGAATTTTGTAATCAAATTTTTTGATCGCTCTATATCTGTATCTGTTTTTATAGAGGGATTTTCTATATAATCTAAATTAGTATTACTAAATCGGAGTGATTGAAGATGAATATTAAAGACTCGAATGGTATCAGTACCTTTTACTATGTCAGCGTATTGGAAATTAGAATTGTAGTCGAACGGAAAATTGCTAATGGTTTGTTTATTGATAATCGGATATTTAGAAAAAATAATTTTACCAAAATGTTGTTGACTTAAAAAATTATCCTTGTATTGATAACTATAAAAGTAGTGTGGAAAGTTTAGTCGGCTTGAAAAATCAAAAATTGAAAAGAAACTATATTTACGATAATAGGCATTGTTCAAATCTGCAAGAGTATCACCGCCCACCATCTCTTGAAAACAAGCAATATCTGGTTGGTAGTCATTAATTAATTGAATCATTTGATTAAAGGTATCGGGACTCTTTTTGTATTTCATAATATTGAACTGGGCTACATTCCAGCTCATGATTCTAATATCGTTGGGTTGTTTTTTTTGATGAAAGTTCGAAGAAAATCGAAAGGGTACAATATTATTGATATGCTTGTAAGAAAGAGATGCGGCAATTAAAAAAATAACTATCCAGGCAGGCTTCACGAATATCCAGAAAACAAAAAAAATCAAGAGGATTAGTAATAAATAAAAAGACGATAAGGTTAGTAATCCAACGGGCCAAGAGGATGCTGAAAAAAACAATTCGCTATAGCAGCCAATTAAAAACAAGAAGGCTATCATTACATTTGTAATGATAAAAATGTTTTTTGTTAGCCTTCGAAAAATGCTTTTTGGCATGTAGTAAAGATAGGATATGCCGTTTATACAATTTGCTTTTAGGGGCAACTTGTTTTAAAATAACCGATTGATAATAGAGGCTATAGCTCAATATTTATTAATCTTCGGCGGCCCTTTTTAAAATATCCTTTTCTTCTGCTGTTAAAAATTGGTAACCTTTTTGATTAATTTTATCTAAAATTTCGTCTACCCGTTGCTGAGTAATATTAGAAGTTTTGTTGAAAGGCTTCCTTCCGCTAGCATTGTAAAAAACAGTTTCTTTTATTCGATTTTTAGGGGCAGGTTTATTGGGGTTATAAAGATGTATGAACCAATTATACAGACTATTCATCCAAAGGCTTACGTCTATTTTCTTCCGCAGTAAATAAATAAAAATAAATCCAGCCAATCCTCCAAAGAGATGGGATAAACTATAGGCAGCACCTAAAGAGGCGACACCGGCAATATCAATTAGCACATAAATAAGGGTGAGCACCCAAATTGGAATGCCGCCATTTAAATTTTTGAAAAAACGGTATTGTGGAGCAAGGGTAGTGGTAGCAACCGCTACGGCCATTGTAGCGGCGTTGGCCCCCAATAAGGAAGCGCTTTCAATAAAAGGTTGTAAAGGCGGAATCAAGTAATTAGCCAAAATAAATGCTACTGCACCAGCTAAACCACCATATATATAAATGGGAATAATTTTCTTATTACCAGTTAATTCTTGTAAAATATATCCAAATGCCCACAACCATAGCATATTGCTTAAAATATGCATTACGCCGGTATGGCTAAACATGTAGATTAGGATCGTCCAAGGGCGCTCACTTAATTTAGTGAGCTGGGCGGGCATTTCAAAGTATTGAACAATCTGAGTATTGAACGCGGCTTGGGTGGCTTGTAAAAAGAAATAGCCCACCTGAATGGTAATCAACAATAAAAAGAAAATCACATTAAAGGTAAATAAAGCAACTAGGGCATTGCCCTCATTACCAAGGGTCCATCTTTTTTTTGGTAGTTTATATTCCGAATATCTATCTGACTCTCCCATTAAAATTAGTTAAACTATAAATTTACCAATAGGCATTACAAAATGCTACTGAATTTTAATAAAAACTTTGTTTGTTTGTTTTATTCCAAATGAGCACTAATAAAAAACCAACGGCAGCGCCACCTATATGAGCAAAGTGAGCAATATTATCGTCTTGTACTTTTACTACTCCTCCAAAAACATCTAGTGCAATCATTCCTGAAATAGCCCATTTAGCTTTTATGGGAACTGGTATTGGAATGATGATCATTTCTGTATTTGGAAATAAATATCCGAAAGCGGCAAGGATTCCCATAATAGCCCCAGAGGCTCCTACAGTATAGCCGTTTCTTAGATTGGCTTGGTATAAAGTATATAATTCTTGACTTAAACTATTGTGATCATATTGCCAAAAATCATAGGCATAAGACCCAAGTTGAAAAAAACCTGCACTTAGTCCACAAATAAAATAAAAAATTAAAAATCTTTTTGGTCCCCAAACTCTTTCAACCATTGACCCAAACATCCAAAGAGCAAACATATTAAACAGGAGATGAAAAAAACCTCCATGCATAAACATATGGGTAACGATCTGGTAGGGTTGAAAATAAATAGATTTATAATGGTGCAAAGCAAAAAGGTCTGCAGCAGCGTTGGGTTCAACATCTCCCCCAGTAACCATTTGTGCCATGTATACCAATACATTAATGATTACTAAATTAAGAACGATGGGAGTAGTTTGCTGGAACCGATTGCCGTAATTATTAAATGCCATTGCTAAAGGATTGATTGAACTGCAATTTCGTATTTGTTATTGGATTTATTATACATAAAGTAAGGAATTGTGAAAGCATTTACAAATTAGTCAAAAAGAGAAGTTTGCAAACATTCAAATTCAATACTACTTTAACAATAAAACAGGCTAGTTGTTTAACTACGAAGCAGGATTTTTCAACTTTAATAATACTACACATTCAATGTGATGAGTATGTGGAAACATGTCTACCGGCTGAATTTTTTCAACGCTGTATTTTTCACTTAGCAGTCCAAGATCTCTTGCTTGAGTAGCCGTATTACAACTGACGTATACGATTTTAGGCGCTGCAATTTCAAGCAGTTTATTCACTAATTTTTCATGCATACCTGCTCGAGGCGGATCAGTAATCACTACATCTGGCCTACCATGTTTAGCAAAAAATTCATCATCGCAAATTTTTATAACATCCCCTGCAAAAAATTCAGCGTGTTCAATATTATTTAGGGCGGCATTTACTTTTGCATCCTCGATGGCTTCTGCAATAACCTCTACCCCAATTATTTTTTTTGCCAACCTACTTACAAAAATGCCAATGCTGCCTGTGCCACAGTAAAGGTCATAAACAATTTCATTTCCAGTAAGTCCTGCAAAATCTCTTGTTATGCTATATAGCTTTTCAGCTTGAAGGGTATTGGTTTGAAAGAAAGATTTCGGCCCTATTTTAAAAGAAAAATCTTCTAACTTTTCTAATACAAACCCTTTACCATGATACACTACAGGGCTAAGGTCGTAGATAGTATCATTCCATTTTGTATTGATGGTATAAAGTAAAGTGGTGATGGAGGGAACTTCTTGCAATAAAAAATCTAGCAGGTTTTTAGTAGCTGGTTCATCTTCATAACCCAAACATATATTGACCATTAGCTCACCGGTATGGCAATAGCGAATAATTATATTTCGCAACCAGCCGGTGTGTTGTTTGATATCGTGGTAAGAATAATTATTTTCTAACGCAAAGTTTCGGATACTATTACGAATTTTATTATTGACATCATCCATTAAGAAACACTCTTGTATTTCAATGATTTTGTCAAAAATTCGTGGCACATGAAACCCAAGGGCTCCTCCACCATTAGCAGCAGTAATTTTTTCCGAATCGTTTTCTTGAGTAGTATCCAAAAGAGGACCACCATTTTCAACTCCTTTTTTATGCGCGCGCGCAGGCGGAGGTAAGGTTTTTATTTCTTCAGCAGTCAAGTATCTTTTATTACTGAAAGTGAACTCAAGTTTATTTCTATAATGGATACTATTATCTGCTCCAACAATAGACATCATTTCAGGCAATTCAACTTTCCCAATTCGCCTAAAATTTTGAGCTACTTCTTGTTGTTTATATTCAAGCTGTTTTTGATAAGGCAACATTTGCCATTTACAACCTCCACAAGTACCAAAATGTTGGCAGAAGGGCGCTGTTCTTTCAGTTGAATATTTATGAAAATGGGTGGCCCTTCCTTCTCCGTAATCTTTTTTATTGGTGCTTACAAATACATCTACCACATCCCCAGGCACTGCCCCTTCTATAAAAATAACCTTGCCATCTTGGCGAGCAAGAGATTTGCCCTCGGCAGCATACCCCGTGACTTCTATTTTTTCAAGTAAATATTTTTTTCTTTTCACCAGGCAAAAGTAACACCTGATTGACCAAATTTGGATAAAGACTAATTTATTATTTCTGTTAATGAAATGTAATTTTAATTGGGCCAATTGTAAAAAAGCCAAAAATCCATCGAAATTTAAATACTTTTACAGCCTATTTTTAAATTTATTACTTATAGGATCATTCAATAATATTAAAATCAAATGAAACAATTTTTTAGTTTTTGGATAATCATTTTGTTTGGCTTTCAAGCGGGGGCACAAAGTTTTAAGGTTACACTGCAAACGGCTCAGTATAAAAGCGGCCTAGCTTATCTCACCTACCACATGGGAAAAAATCTCAATATTGAAGATTCTGCTGTAGTCACCACCAGCGGGACGGCCATATTTACTGCAAAAAGAAAGTTGTTGCCAGGTGTTTATGCGGTTGTGTTACCAGGCAAAAGAATTTCTGTTGATTTTTTCGTTGATAAGGAACAACAAATTTCTATTAAAATAGACACGACCGACCTGATCGGTAAAACAGTAGTTACGGGCTCCAAGGAAAACATATTATTTCAGCAATATCAACAATACATAGCTGGAAAGGGTAAGTTATTGGAAGACGAGAGACAAGGGTATATGAAGTCGACGACTAAAAAAGATTCAGCTTTGCATGAGGCTAATTATTTAAAATTGAATAAGGAGTTAAACGATTATCGCGAGGGAATTATTAAAGATAACGGGAAGTCAATGATGGCTGTGTTATTAAATGCAATGAGAGAGCCACAAGGGTTAAATAAAAAAATGATTACCAGAAACGATTCCTTGGAAAATTACTATTATTATAAAGCACATTATTGGGATGGAATCACTTTAATGGATGATCGCATAATAAGAACGCCATTTTTTCTTCCTAAGTTCGAAAAATATTATCGCGAAGTTCTTTCGCCACAGGCAGATAGTATTATTAAAGAGATAGATTATCAACTATTATTTGCTCGCAATAATCAGGAAGTATATAAGTTTATGTTGAATTGGCTAACGGATGAATATATGAATCCTAAGTATATGGGCCAGGATGCAGTCTTAGTTCATCTTTTCGAAAAATATCATAGTAAGGGCTTAACTAGTTGGCTCAATGAAAAACAACAGGAGGCAATTAGTCGCAGGGCTTATATGTTAATGTCAAATTTAATTGGTTTAAAAGCGGCGGATCTCGATATGGTTGACACATCAGGCAAACCATCTCCTTTGTATAAGTTAGCCGCAGATTATACGCTAGTTGTATTTTGGGATCCTACCTGTGGTCATTGTAAGACTGAGTTGCCTAGAATAGATTCTATTTATAGAGCTAGTTGGAAAAAACATGGCGTTAAAATGTATGCGGTATTATCATCCGATCCAAAAGATGATTTAAAGAAAGAGTGGACTAAATATATTCGTGAACACAATATGTCAGACTGGACAAATGTATACCAGACAAAGGAAATGGAAGCCGCTATTGCAGACGCAAAAAAACCAGGGTTCAGGCAATTGTATGATATTACCGTTACGCCCACTATTTATCTGCTGGATAAAGAAAAAAGAATTATTGGAAAAAAATTAACTATCGAACAGCTACATGAATTATTGCAAGTGAAATGGGGAGTCAAGCCTAAACAATAATTTAATTTTAAATTTATTTCGTGCTATAAAAAAGCCAACAACATTTATGTCGTTGGCTTTTTTGTTAAAGAGGCATAATTTAATTATACAATTTCTTTTACTGCGTTGTAGATAACTTTCGGTTTTCCTAAGGTATAGTAGTGTAACACAGGAACCCCAAATGCTTTTAATTCTTTGGATTGTTGAATCAACCATTGTGTGCCAATCTCTTCTATCTCTTGATCTGTTTTGGCTTTTAGTATGGCATCCGAAAGATCAGTTGGTATATCCACATGAAATATTTTCGGCAAAATGGTTAATTGTTTTTTATTGGTAATGGGCTTAAGTCCTGGTATAATGGGCACCTCAATACCAATTGCTCTGCAATCTTTTACAAATTGATAAAATTTATTGTTATCAAAAAACATTTGAGTCATGATGTAGTCTGCACCCGCATCCACCTTAGCTTTGAGGTGCATCAGGTCAGTTTGCATATTAGGGGCTTCAAAATGTTTTTCAGGATATCCTGCAGTACCGATGCAGAAATTGGGTTTATCACCATTCTTAATATCTTCCTCTTGATAAATTCCATTGTTGAGATCAGCCACTTGTTTTAATAAATCTACAGCATAGGCGTGACCGTCTGGTTCGGCTTCAAAATTAGTTTCATTTTTTGCAGCATCACCTCTCAATACAAGGACATTGTCGATTCCTAAAAAGTTAAGATCGATTAAAGCATCTTCTGTGACACTTTTATTAAATCCACCGCAAATTAAATGAGGAACGGTGTCGATGTTGTAATGATTTTTTATCGCAGCACAAATAGCTACGGTACCAGGACGTTTTTTTACTTCTACCTTTACAAAACTTCCATCTCCCCTTTTTTTAAACATGGTTTCACTTCGGTGATAAGTGACATTTATAAAGGAGGGTTTAAATTCCATTAGCGGATCTAAATGATCATAAATTGACTGAATGGTTCTTCCTTTTAGAGGAGGTAAAATTTCGAAAGACACCAATGTCTTTTTTGCCTGGGCAATATGGTCTGTAATTTTCATAAAAGTATAATGGCTGCAAAGATAAATGCTAAATGCAAAAAAACCGTCTTTGAGCTAAAACGATTGTTTCGGGGCAATGGTGAATGGTGAATGGTGAATGGGCAATGATAAATCCTGCTTTTTATTGCCTTTCGTTAAGTATAATTCAGTATTTATAAATTGTAGACAAGCGATATTCTCGGGAACTATCCGTCAACAATTATAAAAATTGCCTATCACCGCCTATTCACCATTCACCACAGCCCCTTCACCTAGGTCCATTTGAGTATAAATTCCCCGGGATGTTTATAATTATCCTAGATAACTTAATTTTACCTATCATGAGCCTTACCATCACTACCAAAGACCTAGTAAAAATTTACGGCAATCGTACGGTCGTAA
>CANCRO010000028.1 GCA_947380605.1 Chitinophagaceae bacterium | reverse complement strand
CCAATTAAGATTGGCAGAAACATTGATTCCCCTAATATCCATTGTTGCACCATTGACAGTAGCTGGATTATCAAAATTAAGTATCGCCCCACCTGTTGAATTTAGAAGTGAAGTAAAGGGTCCAGATGAATTGGCACTCCAAACAGCAGCACTTAAAGCACCTGAATTTCCAAAATAATTATTAGTTTGAGCGTATAATTTTAATTGTAATAAAATAAAGAGTCCAAATAATAAAAGGGGATTTTTTGTTGAACTTGAAATAAATAGCAGAAAACTACAAACTTTACTCTTTGTAGTTAAAGAAGATAATTGATTACTCATTATGCTGCGTTTAAATATGAAAAATCCTATTCAATAGAATTTAATGCTATGAATAAAAATTTACTTAACGGCTTCGCAGCAAGCGGAAATTAGTAGAAAGAGGATTGGTTTAAAGATATAAATTAATTAGCGGGGAGTTAGTGATTTAAAAAAAATGAATTAAATAAATGGTAAAATCAGCTATTTTTTATTGCTTTGGATTTACAAAAAAAAATTATTCTACACCGTATAAACTTCCACCCTTTTCAAATAAATAATTTATTTTACTATTAGTGATTGGATCTACCACCACTGGAGGAGCATGGTGAGGTTTGCTACGAGCATCAATTACAAGTGGTCCTTTACAACCCCAATGTTTATTTACAAATGAGGCTCCAATACCATGGATATCATGAGAAGGATTACTACGGGTGAAAGTAGTCCATAAAAAATTGTTATTATTTTCACTCACAAAATTAGCATCGTCACAAATAACAATGAGTGGAACACCTTCTAAACTAGCAAGATTGTTATTTAGCTGACTATCCAATTTAGTAAATTCAATTGATGCTTCAGCGTAATTAATGAAAGCTGGAGCCTGAAGAGCCATTACCCCCGGTAAAACCAGTTGAGGGTTTTGAAATCCCTGTAAATTATTAAGACAATTGGGTACAGAAGTAGCTAATGATCTGCGTACCTCCCCATAGGCAGCTATCACCACCTTACTTCCATTATTGATAGAAGTACCTGAATAATCGAGTGTATCAATGGTGGTGTTAGTATAAAAATGAATATCGCGACTAAGATCAATTCTTTGTAAAATATATTCGAAATAGCTTTTTATATTATGAGTACTCAACTGATTGGTATCATCAGCGGTAATGAATAAAAATTTGGCAAGACTCAGTTGGCCAGTCCCCAGAACATGGTTAGCAATAGTCAAAATTTCTGAAGGTTGTTTGGCAGGTGCATAAGGTGTATAGCGTTCACTTCCAATAGCCAATAACAAAGGATGAACCCCTGCTGCATCCACCGCGTGTACTTCCTTCAATCCAGGAATCTCTGCTTGCAAAGCAGTTCCAGTCATTTCATGAATTAAATGTCCAAAACTAGTATCTTCTTGAGGCGGCCTTCCTACTACCGTAAAAGGCCAAATGGCATTTTTTTTAGCAAATACTTTATGTACTTTTAGTAGCGGAAAATCATGCTGGAGGCTATAATAGCCTAGATGATCCCCAAATGGTCCCTCTGGTTTATTATCTTCTGGATAAACCTCTCCAGTAATTACAAAATCAGCATCGGTACTTATGCAATATCCATCCACATATGTGTACCTGAATCTTCGATTTCCTAATACACCAGCAAAAGTCATTTCACTAATACCTTCAGGCAAGGGCATTACCGCACTAACACTATGGGCAGGTGGACCACCCACGAAAATACTCACCTTTAAAGGAAGACCTTTTTTATTCGCCTTAGTCTGGTGCACACCAATACCTCTATGAAGTTGATAATGTAGTCCTATTTCTTCATTGAGCACGTAGTCATTGCCAGTCAATTGTATTCGATACATTCCAAGATTGGCTTTCATAATACCAGGCTGATCAACATCTTCGGTATATACTTGAGGAAGCGTCACAAAAGCGCCACCATCCATCGGCCAATGATGAATAAGCGGAATATCCTCGATTTTTATTTCTTGAAAAAGTGCAGGTTTTTTTAGCGGATTTTTAAGCGGCAAGGATTTTAAAGCTGCCCATCCAGCCCTGAGATTTTTAATCGGATTTTTTACAGCCTTTAGAGGATCATTTTTTAACTCGATCAACTGTTGGACTAAAGGGAGGGTATCTCTAAAAATAAATTTACTTCTGTCCAGCGTGCCAAATATATTAGAAGCTACTCTAAATTTACTTCCCTTCACATTTTCGAATAACAAGGCAGGTCCACCTGCAGCGTAAACTCTTAAATGAATCGCTGACATTTCAAGATAAGGGTCAACCAATTCTTTAATACGAATTAGTTGGCCCTTACTTTCAAGATCTTTTAAACTTTCTTCCAGCGTCGAATAACCCATTCTATAATTTTTCGATGCAAAGATAAAGCACCTAAACGGGAGAATGATAGTCTGTTTTGAAGAATTTAAATCCTATTTAATCTTTTTTAAATAGTCCATATTTATTTTCATACTTTCTAAGGGAGTAGAACTATATTCTTCCTGCTCAATAAAGAAGTATTTCAATTCAGATTGATTACTGTTGTCAAACATTTGTTGAATATTCAGTCCCCCCTTTCCAAATTCTGTGCTGTGCTTTTTTACCAAATCCATATCTTTTAAATGCCATAGAGGAAAACGTCCTTTATATTTCTTAAAATAAGCTAAGGGATCATTTCCGCTAGCTATTACCCAGCCAAGATCAAGCTCCATATGAACTAAAGAAGGATCTGTATTATCCATTAACACATCATATAAGGTAACACCATTCTCTTTTTCAAATTCGAAATCGTGGTTATGGTACCCAAATTTTATCCCTCTTTTCTTACATTCTTCTCCAGCTTGATTAAACTTTTCTGATACTTTTTTATAATTATCAATGGTTTGTCCACGGGAGGGTAAAGAAGAACAAATTAGGTATTCCTGGCCTGACAATTGAGCCTCGTCCATCGTTTGATTCCATTTGTCATTCAATGATACATGACCACTACGTATAGTCATACCAAGATCTGAACAGATTTTTTTCATTTCATCAGGTTTTAAACCAAAATAAGCACCCTTCTTACCAGAAGAACATTCAATTTGCTTAATTCCTAATCCCGCAATAATTTTTAAGGTACCTACCGCATCTTCCGTCATTTCTTTTCGAAAAGTATATAACTGAATACCGGGATTATTCGTTTTTTTTCCATTTACTTCAAAAGAAGATAGAAAGGCAGCCCCCAATGCAAGAGAACTACTGTTTTTTATGAAACTGCGTCTTGTATACATATATTTATATTTTTACTAAAAGTAAGGAATAAAATGATAAAAAATATCAATCTGATTCATTCAAATATTTTGATGGATTATGCCTTATCGATCAAAAACCTGCAAGAAGAAATAGCTATATTTGCAATCTAAAAAAAAATTATGGAAAACGTATTTATTCATCATGTGTATTTTTGGCTTAATAATCCAACTAGCACTACTGACAGAGATAAGCTAATTGCAGGATTAAGAAAACTATCTTCTGTAAAGACCATTCAGCAATGTCATATTGGAATTCCAGCTGATACCAACCGGTCTGTTATCGACAGTTCTTATGCAGTTTCTTTATTATTGACCTTCAAAAATGATGAAGATCAAGCAAGTTACCAGGTTGATCCAGATCATCTAGCATTTGTTGCTGAATGTAAATCATTATGGTCAAAAGTTATCGTTTATGATTCCGTTGATGCCAGATAAGTAATGATGAACTAGCTAATCAACTATTTTATTTTCATAAAGCCCTAAACAAAGGAATTCATAGCCTTTTTTAGGGCTTTCTTTAATTTATATAACCTAAAAAAATGTAAGTGCCACTTGCATTTCATCTTTCAAAATTGTAATTTACTATTTGAATATTAGAACATCCTGCAGAAAACCGTCCCCTCTTTCACCACAATACCTCCCTTACAACAAAAATTTTCCATCCTTTTAAAACGGATTATTTATTTCATCTTCATTAACTTATTACAATGAGCAAGGATTGGTATATCATCAACACAATTAGCAGAAGAGAAAAGAATGTAGTATCAACGCTAAACAATAAAAAAATAACAACCTATTATCCATTAAATAATATAATCCCTTTAAAATCTTCTACCCTTCCATTAAAGAGAAAATCGCTTTTCAAGTCACATATTTTCTTATTCATTTCAAATGATCAAATTGAATTAGTGAAGCAAATTCCTGGAGTAATTAATTTTCTTTACTGGTTAAATGAACCTGCCATTATTAAAAGGGAAGAAATAGAAGCGATTCAATTAATTACTCATCAGTATAATAATATCCAAATTGAAAGATCAACTGTTAACCAATTCAATGGAGTAAGTTTAAATGAAGACAACCTGTTCAACACTAAAGGAGAATCACCTTCTAAAAATATAAAAACACTTACCGTAATATTACCAACAATCGGCTACACCTTAAGAGCAGAAAGAGAAATAACACAACCGATAGGTATAGAAAAAGAATATCAAGACACCTTTTTGCCTTCAAAAAATATGAATTTTATTTTACAATAAATGATGATTCATACAGAAGAATTAAGCTAAATTCAAAAGAATTTCCTAGTAGATAATTACAATCACTTCTATTTTAGAATTAGTCAAATATCACAAATCAGTACTTTAGCAAACTTTGTTACAGGTAAAAATCTTTCCCAACCAATGTCTATATTATCCTCTTTTAGCCAATTAATTTATATTGTATCAATTTTAAAGTAGTCCCCCAAAACAATAACTCCCCAAACATTACGAATAGCTTATCCGGATTTAAAATAATAAATAAATAGGCGGCTGAAATAATCATCAATCAATTTCCCGAACAGATTGAAGCTAATATTTATTTAACGGTAAGAAATTCACTTTAAATGATAATTTTAAAATTATCAATAACTTGTGAAAATATTAGAGTAATAAGTTAAATAACAGTATGCTCCAATTGTCAATTGAATCAATGGATAAAAGTTTAAATAAATATATTAGTGAAACTGGATTTTGCTCCCGTAGAGAAGCAGATAAATACATTGAACAAGCAAGAGTTACCATTAACGATAATATAGCGATTAAAGGAAACCGTGTATTGCCAGGGGATATAGTGGAGATTGACGGAGAACCCATTAAAAAAAAGGATAAAACAGTTTACCTTGTTTTTAACAAACCCGTTGGCATTACTTGTACTACCGATTTAAAAGATAAAAATAATATCATTTCATTTATCAATTTCAAAAGTAGAATATTTCCAATAGGTAGACTGGACAAGCCTTCAGAAGGATTAATCTTTTTAACCAATGACGGTGATATTGTAAATAAAATTTTAAGAGCGGGCAACAACCATGAGAAAGAATACGTGGTAACGGTTGATAAGCCTATCAGTGGAGACTTTGTAAATAAAATGAGTAATGGGATTCGTATACTCGATACCTTAACAAAAAAGTGCTTTGTAAAACAGGAAGGAAAAAATCGCTTTCGAATCATACTCACTCAGGGACTCAACCGCCAAATTAGAAGAATGTGCCTTGCACTAGGTTATAATGTAAGCACGCTTAAAAGAGTAAGAATTATGAATATTACCCTTGCTAATTTGCCCATTGGAAAATGGAGAAATTTTACAGAAGCTGAAATTAGAACAATGGATCAACTCGTTGCAGACTCTAGTAAAACAGCCGATCATTCAAATTATTCAACTACAGATATGCAAGAATAAATTGAATGGGTTAACCTAACCTTTGCTTCATTGCTTCATACAAGATAACCCCCGTTGCAACTGACACATTGAGTGATTCAAAATCTCCCATCATAGGAATTTGGAATTGTTCATCACATATTTTCATCAATGCAGGATATACTCCATGTTCCTCTCCTCCCATCACTAAAGCACAAGGTTCCGTAAGATTGAGTTCAAAAAGTTTTTTCTTGGCTGTCATTTCACTTGCAAAAACTTGAATACCATTTAAATGGAGTTCGTCAACTGTTTTCATTAAACTATTCACTCTACAAACAGGAATTTTTTCAAGTGCTCCAGCCGAGGTTAGTATAGCATCTTCATTAAGTGCGCCTACCCCTTTATCAGGAATGATGATCGCATTTACGCCAAAACAAAATGCACTTCTTGCAATGGCTCCAATATTTCTTATATCTGTAATTCCGTCTAATATCAAAAAAAATGGAACCTGACCATTCTCAACAATAAAAGAAATAATATTTTGAAGGTCTTGATATTGAATTTTACTAATAATAGCCACACAACCTTCGTGATTACTGATATTGAATCCGTTCAGTTTTTCTACAGGAACCTTATTAATTGGAACTAAATTTTGCTCGGCTAACTTACGTATTTCATCCACTGTTTCGCCATGAATGGTTGACTGCATATAAATACGTTCAAGTTGCTTACCCGTTTGCATGGCTTCAATAATTGCCTTTCGCCCAATTACTAAGGTATTTTTTTTAGGCCTTTGCTGTTGTTGTCTAAAATTTTTCACCTGACAAAATTAAATGTTATTTAAGCAAAAGAGACCATAGTTTTTTTCAAACTTATGGTCTCTTGTAAATCATTAATTGAAATCTCTTGTGATAGAAAACTATTTTAATCCAAAAAGCTTTTTAACCTCTTTTACGGCATCTAGTTTTTCCCAAGTAAAGAGTTCTACTTTTTTCTTAACCGCTTTACCAGTTGGAGAAATGAATGTTTTTTCAACTACTTCATTTTTACGTCCCATATGGCCGTAAGCAGCAGTTTCACTATAAATAGGATTACGCAATTTTAAACGTTGTTCAATAAAGTAAGGGCGCATATCAAAGCATTTCATTCCCATTACTTTTTTAGCGATTTCACCATCCGTTAATTTCACCTTAGCGGTTCCGTAAGTTACCACATTGATACTAGTAGGTTGAGCAACACCAATTGCATAGCTAACCTGAACCAATACTTCATCACACAAGCCTGCAGCAACCAAATTTTTAGCAATATGGCGAGTAGCGTAAGCTGCACTCCTATCTACCTTACTTGGATCCTTACCACTAAATGCACCACCACCATGAGCACCTTTTCCACCATAGGTATCTACAATGATTTTACGACCAGTTAATCCAGTATCGCCATGAGGTCCACCAATAACAAATTTACCCGTTGGGTTAATGTGGTATTGAATCTTGTTATTAAATAAATGAGCATATTTTGGATATTTCTTAACCACTCTTGGAATCAAGATATTAATGATATCCTTTTTGATTTTAGCTAGCATGGTTTCTTCTTTACCAAAATCGTCATGCTGAGTAGAAACAACAATCGCTACAATTCTAACTGGATGATTATTGTCATCATATTCAAGTGTCACTTGACTCTTTGCATCTGGACGCAAATACTTGATTTCTTTATTTTCTCTACGAATGGCCGCTAACTCAATTAGTATATAATGAGCCAGATCTAATGCTAACGGCATATAATTAGCTGTTTCATTAGTTGCATAGCCAAACATCATTCCTTGGTCACCTGCACCTTGCTCTTCTTTTTTCTTTTTATCAACCCCTTGATTAATATCCGCTGATTGCTCATGTATGGCAGATAGTATTCCGCAAGAATTTGCTTCAAACATATACTCGCTTTTAGTGTATCCAATTTTACGGATTACACCACGAGCAATTTCTTGTACATCTAGATAAGCCTTACTTTTCACTTCACCTGCAAGCACAACTTGACCAGTGGTTACTAAGGTTTCGCAGGCTACTTTACTACTGGCATCGAAAGCTAAAAAATTATCAATTAAAGCATCACTAATCTGATCGGCTACTTTATCCGGATGTCCTTCACTTACGGACTCTGAGGTAAACAAATAAGGCATAGATTTTAAGGTTTTAGATTACAAAGATATGGATACATTTGAATACAACAAATCCCCCTAAAGGAGGATTTGTTGTATTCAAATTTTATCTATTAAATTTTCGAATAAATAATACGCATTCGAAGACGGTATTTAGCATTTTTTCCATTTCCTATTTTAACCCTTCCATAAGCTAGGTTATTCTTATAGGTTAGTTTCATACCATAATAATGTATATTATAGGGTGCAAATAGCCTGAAATCATAATTAGTCCCCCCTCTTGTTACCATACTCTGAACATAGCGGGTTACATTGAAATTATAATAAGAACGAATACCTAATCCATCTTCGATCACTCTTTTAAATCCACCAAAATAATTTTGATCAATCCCTTGAGCAGGGAAGAATGATATAAAATTGTCAGGGTCGTAGCTCTGGGTATTATTTAGATCGTAATAAATTGGTTTATATTTTCTAGTATTTCCAGAATCAACCAAATCAAGATAAAGATATTGAGGCGCAGAAAAAATATCATTACCTGCACTTCCAGCTATCTGCTCTACGATTATTTCAGCACGATGAATAATCCGATTGGTCATTCCTGATAAACCAGGCACCTTCAACCTAATAGCTGATCCACTAGGAGCAGATTGAATATATAATGCAGTTGGATCTGGTGAATTGGGAAATTCAGAACTACTGGTATCTCTTAAAACATAGTTAGCACTTGCAGAAGCTGTAACAGTAGAGGTAGCCAGATTATACAAACCAAAAGAAGTAAATGCAGTATCTAGTTTATTAGCATTAGCTGCTACATAATGTACTTCAAGTCTAGTGGCAGAGTCTGCCAAATTGATATAAAATAATCCATTGGCCGAATTTGCGCCATCCGATACAATTGCAAATCCCTTATAGGCCATTTTGAAAATAGAATCATTACGAAAATAGTTATAGGAACTATTGGATAGCGTATCATTTACCTGAATTTGGGCTAAAAATGATGCACTTAGTTTAATACGAATCTGGTGTGTAACAGAGTCCTTTTTACTAGTTTTTAGAAAAACATAATTTTTAAGATCAGGCTGATAAATAGTCGCCTCACCAATCAAGTTAGTCAATGGTCGATCAGGCTGAAAACTTATTAAATTAGCAAGGGTATCTGAAAAATTAGTAGTCCTTTCATCCAATTGGTAAACCTTAAAATGCTGAGGTTTGGTGGTATCTCCGTAAAAAGCAGAATAAGAAAGACAAATAAAAGCGGAATCAAAATGAGTTTTTTGATTCATATTAGGATTGATCGTATCTCCCGGATTTCCGAAATAAAACGGAAAAAATGGAGGCTTTAATTGAACGAAAATATCAGCCTTTGTCTTTCCAAAAATCGGGTCATTATTGATATTACCCAAAATATGGGGCTCAGAGCGATGGATTCTAAGGGTATCATCGTCCAAAGGTTCCCTAGAGGCATCAATTAAAAGGGTATCAGCAAAAGTATATACATTATCAACTGCAGGCAGAATATCTCCACCCAATTGAGTGGTATCTATTTTGGTACAGTTCCAGCTAAATAAAACAACACATGCCAGTCCGGCTAATAAAAAGAGGAATTTTCTTTGCACAAAATCGAAATTTAAGGAATTTGGGTTGGTTTTAATTACTACTTGGCAAGGTCGTCATATAATTGCAAATAGTCTGTTAAATCAGAATCAGCATTAAAAGGCAAAGTCTTTTTCCCCTTTATTTTACTGAATTCTTCCACCAGCTTTTTATCTACAACAGCAGCACCAAAGGAAACTGCATCTGCATAAGCAGCACCCCCTCTAAACATAGCCACATTATTGATATCCTTGAAAAAATCCAACTCCTTTTTAGTAACCTGCTCATTAATAGTAGCTAATTTTAGAAAATCAGCTCCCAACTTTTCCTTGAAAGTATTTTCACCAATTGTATAAATAACCTTACAATTACTAAATACAGGTTCTTTTTTATAAGCAGTTTTTATAAACATGGGGATTAATCCCGTCATCCATCCACTACAATGAATAATATCTGGAGGCCATCCGAATTTCTTTACCGTTTCTAACGCTCCCTTACAAAATAAGGCGGTTCTTAGTCCATTATCGTCATACCATTTTGCATTCTCATCAGTAAAAATGGATTTTCTCTTAAAAAAGTCTTCGTTATCTAAAAAATAAACCTGCAATCTAGCATTAGGCAAAGAAGCTACTTTAATCACCAGTGGATAATCATCACCACCAATGGATACATTGATACCAGATAATCGGACCACTTCGTGCAACCGATGCCTTCTTTCATTAATAATACCAAAACGAGGCATTATACAACGAACTTCCATTCCACTATCATTCGATTTTATAGCCAATTTATTAATGATCTCCGAAAACTCTGTGAGCTCTACGTAGGGAGACATTTCATTAGCAATAAATAAAATTCTTTTTTTTGTTGACATTTGTGCTAGATTAAAAAGGATATCGTAGTTTTCCTAAAGGCGGCGAAGTTACGACAAATTTCTTAAAATCAATATAGAACTACATTTGAAGCAAATCAACCTATATGAATGATAATTTTTAAGCACCCCAAAGACCTTCGATCCTATATACAAAATGGGGCTATTGACCCTAATTCAATAGGTTTTGTACCTACAATGGGGGCGCTTCACAACGGCCATATTAGCCTTATTCAAACTGCTAGAGTAGAAAATCCACTAGTGGTAGCCAGTATATTTGTTAACCCAACCCAGTTTACTGACCAGTCAGATTTTGACAAATACCCCTCCACTGTTGAAGCAGATATCCTGAAATTAGAGAAAGCTGGCTGTGATATACTTTTTTTGCCTTCTGTTGCTGATATATACCCCAATGGTCTTACCGCTAACCTCCAACAGTACAATTTAGGGCATCTAGATACCATTTTAGAAGGAAAATATCGACCAGGCCATTTTCAGGGAGTCTGCCAAATCGTACACCTTCTTTTAGATATCATATCACCTGGCAAATTATACCTTGGTCAAAAGGACTATCAGCAATGCTTAGTAATAAAAAAAATGATTTCCTTTCTTAATCTAGATACCTCCGTTATTATTTGCCCTACCCAGCGCGAATCAGATGGACTTGCTATGAGTAGCCGAAATGTAAGATTAAGCCCAATAGAAAGGGAAAAAGCTACCTTTTTATTTAAGATGCTCAATTATATCAATGAAAATAGTAAGGCGGGGGATCTTGAAAAATTACTGCAAATAGTACAAAAACAGTTAACAGAAAAAGGTTTCAGGGTTGAATATGTTGCCATTGCTAGCCAGCTTACACTTGAAACTATTCAATTTAGGGATAACCAATTACCCCCTGTAGCCCTGGTAGCTGTGTACATTAATCAAGTAAGATTGATTGATAACCTTATTTTAAATTAAAAAACACTTCATAGTCCCCAAACCTTCTAAATAATCTACTATAGTTTATGGAAGGTTAAGGATAGGTGAACATTGAAAATCCAAATTCTACACGAATGGTTTATCAGCCTTTTCTCAACTTAACTTCGTACTTTGGTAAGGATTATGAAAAATAAATTGCTAACGATTTTTAAATACTTGTTCTTTTTGGGACTTGGTATTTTTTTGGTGTGGTGGAGCATTCATAAAATGGATGATAAAAATTGGCAAGAATGTAAAACAGCCTTACAATCTGCCAGATTCGTACTTTTTATTCCTGTTTTTTTTATTTTAGTAGCCAGTCATATCAGCCGGGCAATTCGATGGAAAATATTAATGAAGCCAATGGGTTATTCCCCTAGCTTGATAAATACTTTTTTTGCAGTAATGATTGGATATTTAGCCAATTTGGCTGTGCCAAGGTTAGGCGAAGTATTAAAATGTACCATCTTAGGTAAATATGAAAAAGTACCCGCCGATAAACTAGTTGGAACTATTTTAATTGAAAGAGCCATCGACGTGGTGTCTTTACTGATCGTCTTTACTATTGCAATTGCTAGCCAAGCAACAATCATTGGGTCTTACGCAAAAACGACCATTAAAAATAATTTCTTGACAGATGATTACAGTGGAATACTTTTAAAATTGACTGTACTGGTATCCGTACTATTGATAGCCTATTATTTAATGAAATTTATTTTTGATAAATACAGTGAAATCGGAATGATCAAAAAAATAAATATGCTTTTTAAAGGTGTCGGAGCAGGTCTAAGTTCTATTAAGCATTTAGAAGATAAATCAACTTTTATTTTTCATACTATTTTTATTTGGTTATGCTATGCTGCTGGTACCTACCTAGGTTTTTTTGTAATTCCAGAAACTTCCAACCTGCCTATCGCTGCAGTTTTTCCGGTATTGGCATTTGCCAGTATTGGAATGATCATTACCCCTGGAGGAATAGGAAGCTACCAATGGTTTATAATGGGAGTAATGGTTTTATATGGCATTGATGAAGGTCATGGTTATGCCAATGGATTATTACAATGGATTGCCCAATTTTGTATTATTCTAATTGTTGGCTTTATTTCTTTACTTGCATTACCCTATTATAACCGGTCAACTGCAAAAAGTACCTATACGGTAAACTAAATACAACAAAAACTTAACCTAGGAGACAGTCATTAAATTATTTGATCTCCTTAATTTTGAGCGACCTAAATCAAAGATCCATTGATAAAACAGAAAGTAATTATAAGAGATATCAGTTGGTTATCCTTCAATAGTAGAGTATTACAAGAGGCAGCTGACGAAACAGTTCCGCTAAGAGAGCGTATTCGTTTTTTAGGGATTTTTTCAAACAATTTGGACGAGTTTTTCCGCGTAAGGGTTGCCACACTTAAACGGATGATTGCCTTTGGAAATAAGGCCAATATGCACCTGGAAGTTTCTCCGGAAATGATCTTAGAACAAATTCAGGAGAGGGTAATCGGACAACAAAAAGAATTTGATCGAATTTGGAATGAAATCATTCGAGAGTTAAAAAAGCAAAAGATATTTCTGATCAATGAAAAGCAATTAAACAAGGTTCAACAAAAGTTTATCACTACTTATTTCAATGATGAAATCAGGAGTAATATTGTGCCTCTGATGATTGAAAGTATTCAAGAGTTTCCAACGCTCAGTGACAAATCAATCTATTTAGCCTGCAAATTGTCCAAAAAAGATAAGAGTATTCCACAGCGATTTGCACTTGTGTCTGTTCCAGCAAGACGTTTGCCAAGGTTTGTCATTCTACCTTCCAAACAAAATGAAAAACATATTATTTTACTAGAAGACATTATTCGGTACTGCCTTCCGTATATTTTTTCATTTTTTGGCTATGATGTTTTTTCATCTCATATAATTAAAGTGACGCGTGATGCAGAAATAGATATAGATAATGATGTAGCCACCTCTTTAATGGAGAAATTAGAGAAGGGAATTAAAAATAGAAAAAAAGGGAAACCAGTTCGTTTTATATTCGATAGAGATATAGACGCAACACTGCTCACCTATTTAGTAAAGAGACTAGGACTTTCTGAAAAAGACAACCTAATTCCTGGAGGAAGAATTCATAACTTCAAAGACTTCATTGATTTTCCAGAATCAGTATTTGAACAAAAGAACACGCGTAAAAAACCATTTGTACATCCTACATTTTTAAATGCAACTCGTGTATCAGATATTGTATTAAAAAAAGATGTTTTACTGAGCTTCCCCTACCACTCTTATGATAGTGTAATTGATTTACTTAGAGAAGCAGCCATTGACCCTCAAGTAACCAGTATCAAAATTACCTGTTATCGTTTGGCGCCAAGGTCAAAAATTATTAACGCAATGACCAATGCGGTAAGAAACGGCAAACAAGTCACCGCTGTAATTGAACTAAGAGCGAGATTTGATGAAGAAGCTAATCTGGAATGGAAGGATGAGTTAGAAGAGGCTGGAGTGAAAGTGTTAATTGGTGTTCCCAACATGAAAGTTCATTGCAAAATTTGTTTAATAAAAAAAGTAGTTAACAATAAAACCTTTCACTACGGATTTGTAAGTACAGGTAATTTAAACGAACGTACGGCAAAAATATATGGAGATCATTGTCTTTTAACCGCTGATAAAAATATTATGGCCGATGTAAATAGAGTTTTTCATTTTCTAGAACAACCCAAATCAAACATTGGACTTTTAAGATCTTGTAAAACTTTAATTGCGAGTCCTACTAGCCTGCGTAAACAGCTGATGCAACTAATTTCAAATGAAATAAAATCGGCTAAAGCTGGAAAACCTGCGTCTATATTACTTAAATTAAATTCGCTAAGTGATGAGACATTAATTGAAAAATTATATGATGCGGCAAAAATTGGAGTAGAAATTAAAATAGTGGTGAGGGGTATATTTTGTATGCTAACAGAAAATAAACATTATCGAATTCCAGTTCAAGCAATCAGTATTGTAGATGAATATTTGGAACATGCCAGAATGATGGTTTTTCATAATAATGGAAATGAAAAAGTATTTATTTCTTCAGCAGATTGGATGGTAAGAAATATCGATCACCGAGTAGAAATAACTTGCCCAATATTTAATAAAGCGATACAACAAGAATTAAAGGATATTTTACACATTCAACTCTCGGACAATATCAAGGCCAGAAAGTTAGATAACCAGCTATCCAACCAGTATGTTAATCCTAGAAATACTAAGAAAATCCGCTCTCAGGTTGAGACATACAATTTTTTGAACAGAAAAATGATCCAGTAATCTACTTGCTTTTCGATAAGAAAAAAGTCATACTTAACTAATTGTCCACATAATTTTATTTGGCCGTAAAGCGACTTTAACATTGCCTATTTCAAGCTTATCTTTGCCAAAATAATTGAGTTAAATAAGACTCATTTTTTTATTACAATTAATCAGTCAACCGATACATTTGAATTTTTGATCACTAATGCAGATTACAAAATGATTTTAGCAGCAATCGATATCGGTAGTAATGCAGCCAGACTGTTAATCACAGAAATAACTATAGATCAAAAAGGGGACACTTTTTTTAATAAATTAAATTTAGTAAGGGTTCCATTGAGACTTGGTTTTGATGTGTTTGAATTAGGATTTATTTCAAAGCCAAAAATTGGAATGGTGCTACAGACCATGAAAGCTTACAAGCATTTATGTAATGCGTACAATGTTTCTCACATCAAAGCCTGTGCTACCAGTGCAATGAGAGATGCAAAGAATTCAGCTGACATTATCCGCAAAGTGAAATTAGAAACTGAAATTGAAATTGAGGTTATTTCAGGTGATTTTGAGGCTGGACTAATTTATGAAAATCATGTAGCTGAAAACTTAGACAACGACCATAGCTACCTTTATATTGATGTAGGCGGTGGTAGCACTGAAATTTCGTTCTTTAGCAACGGAATTCTTATTTATAAAAAATCATTCAACATTGGTACTATTCGTTTATTAAAGGATTTGGTAAAAGAAAACGATTGGGATGAAATGAAGGATGTTTTAAGAAATGTAGTAAAAGGGCAAAAAGAAGTAGTAGCGATTGGTAGTGGAGGAAATATCAACAAGGTTTTTTCAATGAGTAAAAGAAAGGATGGTAAACCCCTTTCCCTCGAACTGCTGAGGGATTATCATAAGGAATTAAGCAATGCTAGTTTAACAGAAAGAACCTTACACTATAACCTTAGAGCCGATAGAGCAGATGTAATAGTGCCCGCACTTTTAATTTATATTAATGTAATGAGATGGGCGGGTGCAGATCAAATTTATGTACCTAAGATTGGTCTAGCCGATGGGCTTATCAAACATTTATGGGAAGAGGTTAAAGAAAGTTAGAACAATCAGTATAGAATTCATTCAATCTTCTTTTGAATAATTTGCCATAAAATACACTGCTGATTAGTATAAAAAGCTTTACAGTAAAAATTATTTACTTTGCAAACAGATTAAAAGCTTAGTTTTCAAAAGTATTTTCTCAGCAAAATTAAATGCAGTATAATGTCTCTTCCAGAATCACCCTATAAGAAAGTAACGACTCATAGTATCCAGAAAATGAAAATTGCTGGAGAAAAAATTTCTATGATTACAGCCTATGACTATTCTTTTGCAAAAATATTTGATGCAGCTGGAATGGATATTATTTTAGTGGGCGACAGTGCAAGTAATGTAATGGCTGGGCACGTCACTACCCTACCCATCACATTAGAACAAATGATATATCATGCACAAAGTGTAGTCCGTGCGCATCAAAGAAGCTTAATTGTGGTAGATATTCCTTTTGGCTATTATCAATCGAATTCCGAAATAGCCTTAGCTTCTGCCATCAGAATAATGAAAGAAAGTGGTGGGCATACAGTAAAATTAGAAGGAGGCGAAGAGGTAATTGATTCAGTTAAAAAAATTGTTCGGGCAGGCGTACCCGTTATGGGACACTTAGGTTTAACTCCTCAGTCTATCAATAAATTTGGCACCTATACAGTAAGAGCCACCGAAGAAGCAGAAGCAGAAAAACTTAAAAAAGATGCCCTTCTTTTACAAGAAGCAGGTTGCTTTGCCATTGTATTGGAGAAAATACCTGCTAGCCTTGCCAAAGCAGTTACTGAAAGCTTATCGATCCCTACCATCGGTATTGGTGCTGGTGCAGATTGTGACGGACAGGTATTAGTCATGCACGATTTACTTGGAATCAACACTAATTTCACCCCGCGCTTTTTAAGAAAATATTTAAACTTAGAAGAACAAATATCCTCGGCTATTAAGCAGTACATTCAAGATGTAAAAACAAAGGACTTCCCCAACGAAATGGAACAGTATTAGTAAGCTTCACATTAAAATGGTTATTAAACTTAAAGAATTAATAATTCAATAGCGAGTTCTCCTTGTAATAGTTTACCGTTTTGTAAAAATTAGCTGCCTAATAATTGACTTGCAAATATTTTACATCATTTTTTATATTAACTTGCAATCAATATTTAATTATATCCATTTACATTCTACCATAGTAACCTTTCTGAGTAGTAATCTAGATCTACTGAATCATTAAGCAGTCAATACCTGCTGCAATCTTCCTTTCTATGGGAAGCTTTACTTTTATCCACACAGATTAAGTCTAATTCGAATAATCAAAATTTTTTATAGTTTCTGCTAAACCTATTATTCATCATGCATTCACTTAATTCTTTAACTGAACAAACTCAATATTATATTGATCTTGAACAAAAATTTGGCGCCCACAATTATCATCCAATTCCAGTTGTGCTAAATAGAGGAAAAGGCGTATTTGTTTGGGATGTAGAGGATAAAAAATATTACGATTTTTTAAGTGGATACTCTGCCGTAAATCAAGGCCATTGCCATCCACGTATTATAGCAGCATTAACTGAACAAGCACAAAAACTAACGTTAACGAGCAGGGCTTTTCATAGCAGTCTTTTAGGAGAATATGAGCAAATGATCACTTCCTATTTTGGATATGACAAAGTGTTGCCCATGAACACAGGAGTTGAAGCGGGAGAAACAGCCATTAAATTAGCGCGCAGATGGGGATATAAAGTAAAAGGTATTGAAGCCAACCAAGCGAAAATAATTTTCGCTACTGGTAACTTTTGGGGAAGAACTTTAGCTGCCATATCCTCCTCTACCGACCCAAGCAGTTATGAAAACTTCGGACCATTTATGCCCGGTTTTGAACTCATCGCCTACAACGATCTAAATGCGCTAGCATCCGCATTACAAGATAAAAATGTAGCCGGCTTTATGTTTGAACCTATTCAAGGAGAAGCAGGTGTAGTAGTACCTGACGAAGGTTATTTAAAAGGTGTAAGGGATTTATGTACCCAATACAATGTACTGATGATTGCAGACGAAATTCAGACAGGTTTGGCAAGGACGGGGAAAATGTTAGCCTGTGATCACGAAAATGTGCGACCAGATATGCTCATTTTAGGAAAAGCTTTAAGTGGCGGGGTATTACCCATTAGTGCGGTGTTAGCAGACGACGAAATTATGCTTACCATTCAACCAGGTGAACATGGTAGTACTTATGGCGGCAATCCACTAGCCTGTGCGGTTGCAATGACCGCATTGCAAGTGATTAAAGATGAAAAAATGGAAGATAATGCTGAAGCCATGGGAATACTTTTTCGCGAAGAAATTAAAAAATTAAATTCTCCATTTATTGAGTTGATAAGAGGCAAAGGATTACTCAATGCAATAGTAATGAAACATAAAAATCCAGATGCATCTTGGGCGCTTTGTTTATCTTTAAAAGAAAATGGTTTATTGGCTAAGCCAACCCATGGAGATAAAATCCGCTTTGCTCCACCTTTAATCATTAATCGTGATCAAATTTTAGAAGCAGTAAGGATAATCGAAAAAAGTTTAGCTACCCTATAACTAAATACTAATTTAGATGATTATTGGCCGGTACTTAATCAAGATAATATTACCTTCGATATAATAACTACTTTTATGGATACCCACTTACATCACCCTCACGAAGAAGCGCATTTAGAAAGTACAGATTTCTTAAGAGACATCGTCATTGGTATGAGTGATGGTCTAACGGTACCATTTGCACTAGCAGCTGGATTAAGCGGTGCGGTTGACGACAGTGGCATAATTGTAATTGCTGGAATTGCAGAAATATGTGCGGGTAGCATTGCAATGGGACTTGGCGGATACCTTTCTGGTAAAACAGAAGAAGATCATTACAAAAGTGAAATTCAAAGAGAATATGACGAAGTTGAAAATTTAAGAGAAGTTGAAATAAAAGAGACCAAGGAATTTTTTGCTAATATCGGATTAAGTGAAAGACTTCAAGAAGAAGCTACAGAAGAGATATCAAAAGACAAGGACAGATGGGTTGATTTTATGATGAAATATGAATTAGGCTTAGAGAAACCAGATCCTAAAAGAGCTACTAAAAGCGCTTTAAATATCGGTCTATCTTATGTGGTGGGTGGAATCATTCCACTTAGCCCCTACTTTTTTATTAAAAGCTCAACCGAAGCATTACAAATTTCTGTCATAGCCACTTTACTTTGCCTATTTGTTTTTGGATACGTTAAAAGTAAAATCACTGGCATCAACCCATGGCTAGGTGCTTTACGCGTCACCTTAATTGGTGCAATGGCTGCTGGTGCAGCATTTGGAGTAGCAAAGCTTTTTGACGGCTATTAATAGAAGACAATTTGCTATTTCGATTTTTACAACTGATGATTATTATCCATTGAGATATTTTCTATAGTCCAATCTATCTTTTTTTCTAGGGGATGTTGCCGATAGTTGCAATTTTGTTTACTACACAGTTTACAACTAAAATCATTACAACCATCAGAATGAACAAATAATTCCATGGAATCACCCAACTCTTTTTTGACAATATCTGACAAAGCATCAATCTCTAAATTAGCTTCATTTATATTTAAATACCAAGGAATGGTCAAATGGCAATCGATGTGAAGCGTACCACCATATTTTATTATTCTGAGATTATGAAGATCGATCCAATTTTCCTTGCGATTTTCATTCAGCATCACCACCATCTTATTAATAAGCGTTGCATCGGCTTCATCCATAATACCTGAAACAGAACTACGGATAATTTTATACCCAGTAAACATAATGATAAATGCAAATAAGATGGCTACAGCACTATCAATCCACCATAATTTAAAAATATACAACAATAGTAAACCTACAATAATTCCAATAGTAGAATAGGTGTCTGTCTGTAAATGTTTACCACTAGCTACTAAAACCAATGAATTGTTTTTTTTACCAGTTGAAATACAAATATATCCTGCTGCATAATTAATCACTCCCGTAATAGCCACCAATAATATCCCTGCATCTAATTTTTTAACCAAGTGAGGATGAATTAAATTATTAAGTGCCTCATAAATTATGATAAAACCTGCAATGGTAATCAGCGTACCTTCGACTGCAGCAGACAAAAATTCTGCCTTACCATGACCATAGGGATGATCTTGGTCCTTAGGCTTCGCACTTACATAAAGACTATAAACTCCAATCAGACCAGCAATCACATTCACGGTACTTTCCAATGCGTCAGTCAATATAGCAACAGAACCAGTGAGATACCAAGCAATTACTTTCATTATAAAAAGTAATATCCCTATACCAGTGATTATTTTTTGGAGCCGTAAATTTTGCTGAACAATTTGCAAAAGAGTAGATTATATAGCAAATATACTTTCATTTAATTGCTGATTACAAGACTAAATTTAAAAAAATCTACTTTTTACCTAAAAGATCTATTTATGCCAAATCTTACCTCAGAGTAACCACTTTATTTTTAATTATACTATTGAATGCCACTAATGTTGATTCCCTTAGATTGCCTTGTAATATTTGAAGAGCCAATTCGTACATTTGCAGTAATTTAAAATTGGAATAATTGTTCAATAATGGAACTTTCTAAGAATTATATACCCAACGAAGTAGAAGCCAATTGGTACGAACATTGGCTTAGCAAAGGATATTTTAATAGTGTACCCGATCAAAGGGAACCTTATACGATCGTCATTCCACCCCCTAATGTAACTGGGGTGTTGCACATGGGTCATTGTTTAAATAATACTATCCAGGATATATTAATCCGCTATGCAAGAATGCATGGGAAAAATGCCTGTTGGGTACCCGGTACCGACCATGCCTCTATTGCTACTGAGGCAAAAGTGGTAGGCATGCTAAGAGAAAGAGGCATCACCAAATCATCTTTAAGTAGAGAGGAGTTTTTAACCTACGCTTGGGAATGGAAAGAAAAATATGGTGGTATTATTTTACAGCAATTGAAAAAATTGGGCTGTAGCCTCGACTGGAACCGTACTTCATTCACAATGGATGCTGACTATTACCAAAGCGTTTTAAAAGTATTTGTAAATCTTTATGAAAAAGGTCTTATTTACCGTGGTAAAAGAATGGTCAATTGGGATCCGCAGAGTCAAACCGCATTGAGTGATGAAGAAGTTATATTTAAAGAGGTAGATTCAAAACTATATTATGTAGTTTATAAGTTAGCTAATGATCCTATTAGCAATGGTATAACGGTGGCCACTACCCGACCAGAAACTATTTTGGGTGATATTGCCATCTGTGTTAATCCTAATGATGAAAGATATCAAAACTTAATTGGCAAGGAGGTAATAGTACCGCTTATCAATCGAAAAATACCCATTATTGCAGATGACTATGTAACCGCTGATTTTGGAACAGGCGCGCTAAAAGTTACGCCTGCACACGATAAAAATGATCACCTTCTAGGATTGAAACACCAATTGAAAGTGATTAACACATTAGACATAGAGGGTAAATTCACTACGGAAGATATTATAGAAGAGAATCCTTCTGATCTAATTTTATCCTACAAAGGGGTTGACCGTTTTGCACTAAGGAAAAAAATTGTAGAAGACATCCAACAACAAGGGCTCATCGAAAAAATAGAAGCCTATAAAGGTCAAGTTGGAACGAGCGAAAGAACAGGTGCTGTAATTGAACATCGATTATCATTGCAGTGGTTTATAGGTATGGAACAATTTTTGAAAAAAAATCCTCAGTCTCTTTCGGCTGTAATGGATGATACCATTCAGTTTCATCCTGCTAAGGCAAAAAATACCTATAGTCATTGGTTGAGTAATATTAAAGATTGGTGTATCAGTCGTCAACTTTGGTGGGGTCAACGCATTCCAGCCTGGTACGATGAGAAAGGCAATGTCTATGTTGCAGAAAGCTTGGAACAATTGCACCAACGTAATCCAGAAACAAAAGACTTAGTACTTACCCAAGATGAAGATGTACTAGATACTTGGTTCTCTTCTTGGCTATGGCCTATGGAAGTTTTCAAAGGAATTAGTCTCCCTGGCAATCAGGAGGCCTCCTATTATTATCCCTCCACTACATTGGTTACAGGGCAAGATATTATTTTCTTTTGGGTAGCAAGAATGATCATGGCTGGCTACGAATTTGAAAATAAACCACCTTTCAAAGATGTTTACTTCACCGGAATGGTTCGGGATAAACTGGGTAGAAAAATGAGTAAGCAATTAGGTAATTCTCCAGATTTGCTAGCACTGATTGAACAATATGGTGCCGATGCCGTTCGATTTGGTATCATGGTTTCCTCACCCGCTGGTAACGATTTAATGTTTGATGAAGCTGCTTTAGAGCAAGGTAGAAATTTTAATAATAAATTATGGAATGCCCTCAAATTGGTAAAAATGTGGGAAACAAGGGTGGCCAAGGATACTGAAAATGACTCCCACTCCTTCGCTATTGATTGGTTTAATAATAGAATGAGTCAAGTTAAATCTGAAGTAGCTATTTTGTTAAATCAGTTCCGCTTAAGTGAGGCGTTGAAAACTATTTACTCTTTAATTTGGGATGATTTTTGCAGTTGGTATCTAGAATGGGTAAAACCAGGTTTTGAACAACCAGTAGCAGAAGAAGTATATCAGCATACCGTTTCTTTTTTTGAGGAAATGATGAAATTATTACATCCTTTTACGCCCTTTATTACAGAAGAAATTTATCATCTTCTAAAAACACAAACGGTAGACTTATGTATCACACAGGCTAGTTCTTTTCAAGAGCCGAATGGTAAAATATTAGCACAAGGTAGTTTGTTAAAAAATGTAATTTCTTCATTAAGGGATGCGAGAAATAAAAACCAATTAAAGCCTAAAGAAAGCATTGAATTATATATACAAACTGTTTCAGCAGAAACCTACCAAGGAATTGAAAATATTTTATGTAAGCAAATAAATGCTTCTAGCATTCATTTTACTAATGAATTAGTAGCTAATTCAATTGTAGTAGCTGTTGAAAAAGATAAGTTTTACATTCATTCAGAAAAACAACTTGATAGCGCGACTTTGAAAGATGATTTACTAAAAGATTTGCAACATCAACAGGGATTTTTATTGAGTGTTCAAAAGAAATTAAGTAATGAAAGATTTGTCAGTAATGCAAGACCAGAGGTGATTGAATTGGAAAGAAAAAAGCAAGCCGATGCCGAAGATAGAATTCGAACGATACAGGAAAGTTTAGCGGGGCTTGGATAAATTAGCCAATCAATAAACGGCTTGTTAAAATTCAATTGATTAGTGGGCATGCATTTTGTTTTAGCACATTTAATTAATATTCAAATGCAAAGAAAATTTTTCATGTTTTTATGTATAGGGTTACTTTGCCTATTGAGCACTACTATTTTAACTGCACAAAAAACAACACCTGCTTCAACTCCAGCCCCTCCCACTTTAAAGAAACCGAATGTAAAAACTTATTGGGGATCAACGGTAACTGGAACACTTGAATTATCTGCTGCTGCAGCAGCACAATTATTTAGCCAACCATTGAGAATAATTGATGATAAAAATATAGGCTATTTAATTTCATCTTATCAATTTGCCTACAAAAGAATTGGAATTACTGAAGATGAAGTAACGGGTAAAATTTCTCCGCAAAGCGAAATTGTTGCTAATCGATTTTATAATGCTGTACTCCCTTTAGTTTGGCAAAATAATATTAAAGAAACCTTACAAAAGGGTGAAGAATTGTATTTTTTTGATATTGTAGTAATCAGCAGTGCTGGCTTTCGTTTCTATGCTCCTGAATTAAAAATCAACATTCTTTAATTTACATCCAGATGGAAATCACCAAAGTTGGTATAGAATCTATTCCTATCATTCAGCATATTGCTAAAATTACCTGGGCAATAGCTTACCAAGAAATTATATCGAATGAACAGTTAGTTTATATGTTAGACAAAATGTATAGCACTGAGTCATTACAAAATCAAATTCAAGTTCAAGGCCATCAATTTATTTTAGCCAATCTTGAAAACAAACCAGTCGGCTTTGCATCTTTCAATAATAAAGAAACCACTCCAGAAAAGAGGGTTAAGCTCCATAAAATCTATGTCGATCCTAGTCAACAAGCTAAAGGCGTTGGAAAATCAATGCTTCAATTTATTATGAATGATATTTCTAAAGAAGGAGTAAAATTTTTAGAACTCAATGTGAATCGAGAAAATAAAGCGATTGGTTTTTATAATAAATTAGGCTTTACCATTATAGCAGAAGAAGATATCCCCATCGGCAATGGCTTTTTCATGAATGATTATGTGATGCAAATCTCCTTGTAAATTATTCATTGAAGAGTAATTTATTTTCCTGATACTGGAAAAACCAATTGATGGGTTTGTTTAATAATACCAATTACAAATACGCTTTGTACATGGCCCATGTTTTCAATCTGGCTAAGTTTATTGACATGGAAATCATAATAAGCATTCATATCTTCAGAAACTACTTTTAGCATAAAATCAAATTCACCCGAAATATTATAACACTCAATTACTTCATGCAGTGAATGAATCGTCTCAATAAACTTCACGCCTGCTTTTTTATTATGTTCCTTAAGTGATACATAACAAATTACCATCAATCCTTTTTTAACCTTGGTATGGTCTAATAAAGTAGCGTATTGCTTTATTACCCCTGAGGCTTCCATTCGCTTAATACGTTCGTGAATAGGTGTGGTACTCAAGTGCATCTGATCAGATATTTCCTTAACAGTAATTCGCGCGTTTTTTTGAAGTAATTGAAGGATCTCCAAATCTTTCGTATCCAATACCAATTGTTCAATAGATGAATCCTCTTTTTTGATCGACTTAGCCATCTTTAAATAGTGTTTTATCCTGTAAAATTATTAAATTATATACTTTATACCTAAATTTTCATAAATGAATAGAATATTATTCTACAATTGTACTTTTGCACCTCAAACAAAAATCATATGTCAACAACAAAAAAATCAATCGATTTCAGTCTCAAAAATAAGGTGGCTGATATGAGCCTAGCAGAATGGGGCCGCAAAGAAATCCGTTTAGCAGAAGCTGAAATGCCAGGACTTATGGCGCTTAGAGCTGAATACGGTCCTTCTCAACCATTGAAAGGAGCTCGTGTAGCTGGATGTCTTCACATGACCATTCAAACGGCTGTATTAATTGAAACCCTAGTTGCCCTAGGTGCTGAAGTAAAATGGAGTTCTTGTAATATATTTTCTACCCAAGATCAAGCTGCTGCTGCCATTGCTGCTGCAGGAATTGGTGTTTTTGCTTGGAAAGGTCAAAGTCAAGAAGAAGCGGATTGGTGTATTGAACAAACCTTATTTTTTGGTGGTGCAGACCGTCCTTTGAATATGATTTTAGATGATGGTGGTGATTTAACGAATATGGTTTTTGACGTTTACCCTGAGCTAGTTTCTGGTATCAAGGGCTTATCAGAAGAAACCACTACCGGTGTTCACCGCTTGTATGAAAGAATGGAAAAAGGCACTTTGCCAATTCCTGCTATCAATGTTAATGACTCGGTGACCAAATCAAAATTCGATAATAAATACGGTTGTAAAGAAAGTCTAGTAGATGCTATTCGTAGAGCTACTGACGTAATGATGGCTGGTAAAATAGCTGTAGTAGGTAGTTATGGAGATGTGGGTAAAGGATCTGCTGCTTCATTACAAGGTGCAGGTTGCAGAGTAATCGTTACCGAAATTGATCCTATCTGTGCTTTACAAGCCGCGATGGACGGTTTTGAAGTTAAACCAATGATTGAAGCAGTAAAAGAAGCAGATATTGTTGTTACTGCTTCTGGTTGTCGTGATTTAATTACGGAAAAACATTTCCGCAATATGAAAGACAAAGCAATCGTTTGTAATATTGGTCATTTTGATATTGAAATTGATATGGCTTGGTTGAATGCAAATTATGGTGATACTAAAAATACGATCAAACCTCAGGTGGATATGTATACCATTGATAGGAAAGATATCATTATTCTAGCAGAAGGTCGTTTGGTAAATCTAGGTTGTGCAACAGGTCACCCATCTTTTGTAATGAGTGCTTCTTTCACTAACCAAACATTAGCTCAGCTTGAGTTATGGAATCATACTGATAAATACGAGAACAAAGTGTATGTATTACCAAAGGTATTAGATGAAAAAGTAGCTCGTTTACATTTAGCTAAAATCGGCGTAGTGTTAGACGAATTAAGTTCTACTCAAAGTGCTTACTTAGGTATTCCAAAAGAAGGTCCTTTCAAAGCTGAACATTATCGTTACTAGTCATTCTGTTGATTTAAAATATAGCCCGCTTCTATAATGGAAGCGGGTTTTTTTATAGCCTTGCTATTATTTTCCAACAGGACTGTTTAAAAAAATTTGGTTAACCATTACATTTCTTGCACCTTCGTCATCACAACATTAAAATACTTTTATTAGTTAAAAATCATACCATGAAAAGATATTTCCTTGCACTTGATTTAGTAGATGATGCCGAAAAAATTGAAGCATACGAAAGATGGCATAAAGCTGGCAACCTAATGCCTGGAATTAAAGAAAGCATTCTAGGTGCTGGAATAGTACAAATGGAAATATACCGAACAGGCAATAGGCTTGTCATGACAATGGATACAGAGGATACCTTTAGTTTTGAAAGGAAGGCAGCGATGGACCAGGCCAATCCTATTGTGCAGGAATGGGAAAAACTGATGTGGGAATTTCAATCCCCACTACCCTGGGCCAAGGAAGGTGAAAAATGGTTATTCATGGATAAGATTTTTCAACTGTCTTAATCACTCATTTCGACTTTTTAATTATTATCATTTAACCAATGGATTAAATATTTTGATGCAAACACTTATCTGTTCTACCCCTCATCTTTTGGAATATACTAATACACCCACTCCAGTAGCAAGTGCTGGTGAAACCTTACTCAAAATTAAACGCATCGGAATCTGTGGTACAGACTTACATGCCTATGAGGGTACGCAGCCTTTTTTAAATTACCCAAGAATATTAGGTCATGAATTATCTGCCGAAATAGTCACCACTGATGCAGCAGGCTTTACTGCAGGTGAAGCAGTAACATTTATTCCCTATTTTAATTGCGGTAAATGTATTGCCTGCAGCATGAATAAGCCAAATTGTTGTGCAACAATTAATGTATGTGGAGTGCATAGTGATGGAGGAATGCGAGAATATTTAATCGTTCCCTCGTATTCATTGGTTCATGGAGAAGGCCTAAGTTTCGACGAATTGGCATTAGTAGAACCATTGGCTATCGGTGCTCATGGAGTAAGAAGGGCTACTATTACTGAAGGAGAATATGCTTTAATAATTGGTGCTGGACCGATAGGATTAGGTACAATGGAATTTGCAAGAATAGCTGGAGCTAAAGTAATTGCTATGGACATCAATGAAGACCGACTTAAATTTTGTAAAGAAAAATTGGCGGTTAACTATACTATTAATCCTACCCAAGAGGATGCTCTAGAAAAATTAAAAGAAATAACACAGGGCGATATGCCCACTATCGTTATTGATGCTACTGGCAGTCAAGCTGCCATTAACAATGGATTTAAATATATGAGTCACGGTGGTCGTTATGTACTGATAGGTTTACAAAAAGGCGAAATCAGTTTTATTCATCCCGAGTTTCACAAGAGAGAATCCACGTTAATGAGTAGCCGAAATGCCACTAGAGTTGATTTTGAAAGCGTAATTGACTGTTTGAAAAAAGGATGGATTAATCCGTCCACCTACATTACTCATCGAGTAAAATTCAATGAGGTAAAAGATAATTTCGAAAGTTGGCTCAATCCTGCTACTGGTGTAATAAAAGCAATGATAGCAATAGAATGATTGAATTAATTAAACTAAATAATCTACTTGCAATCAGCATCCGATTTTACATAATAGGATCTATACTTTTTTGATTTCGGATCCATACAACCTTGGAGGTTAAGTATTTTTATATTTCTAAAATCAACAGGCTGTCCTTCACTTTGCAATGCTATAAAACCGTCCTTTAATAATTTCCCATCCTGCTTAATGGCCGGGTCATAATTAGCTACCACACCTCCACCTATCTGTGGCTTAGCATATTGTAATACCGTATCGCCATTAATAATATGCGTAATAAGTGAATCTCCCAATACAATAATTTCTCCTTTTACCCATTGCTCACCAACATAAGTTTTAGAACTAGAGGATATGCAATGACGCGGATCTATATGGCCTTGAAATACTACATCAGTACCAGGCGAGCACATATTACCGGTAGGTCTAGGTTGACCATCTCCCAAACCAGCCAATAGCTGAAACTCAACAGAAATAGGCCAATTCTGATCACGAGGCATGGTACGGGGATCTTGGGAATGAAACATCACTCCACTGTTTTTAAGCGTATATTCTGGCGCATCTTTTCGCCACTCTCCAACAATACGATAGTCAAAAACAAGATGATAATAAGAATAGGGTTGTTGGTAATATAAATGACCAAACTGTTCATTGAAAACATCGTATTGATCGTATCTAACTTTTACGATACCATCTTCTACTCTAAATGTATTGCCATAGTTCTCTCCTACTTCATGGTGATTGATTTTAGGAATCCAGTTATTGATATCCTTTCCATTGAATAAAGATTTCCAATCCTTTTTATCTGCTTTTCGTTGAGAAAAAACAGTCATTGAGCACAACAAAATAAAGGTCAAGAAGCAATAATTCAATCTAGCATTCAATTTTTTCATACATTACTTTTAATTTATAAAAATCCTATCGTGTTGCTATACTTAATTTTCAAAAGTAAATATATAGAAAACTATTAGGGTGATCATTATAATTTTTGTAGCAAAGAATCGCTCAGTATAAAGATTTAGTGATTAACTTAGTGAATAATTCAAGTCAGTTAGTAGACAACAATAATTTCCGGATAAAAAGGAAGCAAATAATTTGCTACTCAAATAGTAGCGCTGAAAAAATAAATATTTATGAAAAAGACATTTTTAGGTTTGCTTCTTTTCTGCTGCACCCAACTTACTGCACAAACGATACCAAATTATGACCTCATTAAACTTCAAAAAAATACTGATTATAAAAAGGCAGAACCCTTTGTGATTCTAGCAGCCAATTTCTTATTATCAACTCCATTCAAAATTGACAGTAAAGATAGGTACAACTCATTGCGTTTTATTAGTCAATGGACGAATGGAACAACCGATTATTCTTTTGTAATGGAAGATATGATGGATAAAATTGGTAAAGGAGATAATGACCATTTGGGCATTTATGTTGCTGCTTTATCAAAATACACCATAGAGAACAAGCCGGTAGTTAAAAATACCATTCAATTAAGAGTAGAAGCTATGACTACCTTATTGAATTATTGTCAAGATAAAAACAATAACCTTAGGTTAACAAAGCAACTAAAAAAACTAGTTGAAGCAAAAGAAAAAGGGCAACTCGAACAAGCTTTACAATAAGAAGTTTAGTAAGTTCTAGTACAATGATTTAAAATTAAAAAATGATTGATTTGAAATACTTTCGAATAATATAAGTTGACTATTAAAATTTTAATTTTTATGAAAAATAACCTCCTCCTAATACTTTGTACTATTTTCTTTTGGCATACTAGTCAATCGCAAAATTCCGAGCTTCGTCAAGGAAATTTTTATACAGTTGCTCAAGGCAAGGTGAAACTAACTGAATTTGCTAGCACTTATAAAGATCAAAATAGTTGGACAAAAAGAACCGAGCAGATCAGAGCTACTATTCGACATGGAGCAAAATTAGAGGAGTTACCTCAACGCTGTGAACTTAATCCTATTAGAAACAATAAGCATATCTATGCGGATTATACAGTAGAAAATGTAGCATTTGAAAGTCTTCCTGGCTTTTATGTAACTGGTAATCTTTACTTGCCTAAAAATTTTAATGGTAAAATAGCAGGAGTAGTTAGTCCACATGGTCATTGGCCTAATTTAGCAGATTACGGAAGATACCGCAATGACGTTCAATACCGGTGTGCAACGCTTGCGAAGATGGGAGCAGCCGTTTTTACGTATGATATGCTAGGTTATGGTGAATCAGTACCCTGTTTACATGAAAGTTCAGAAGCAGTAAGGCTTCAAACATGGAACAGCATTCGAGTGGTAGACTTCTTACTTTCATTGGGTATTGTAGATGAAAATCGTTTAGCCGTAACCGGTGAATCCGGTGGAGGAACCCAATCATTTTTACTAGCTGCATTGGATGATAGAATTGACGTATCCGTCCCTGTAGTAATGGTAGCAGCTAACTTTTTTGGAGGATGTGTTTGCGAAAGTGGTATGCCCATTCATAAATGGGGAAACTTTGAGACGAATAATGTAGAGATTGCTGCAAGTTTTGCTCCTAAACCAATGCTAGTTATTTCAGATGGTGACGATTGGACTAGCAATACACCTGAAATAGAATACCCCCACATTCGAAATATCTATAAATTATTTGGTGCAGAAGCTAATGTTGAGAATACCCATCTTCCTAATGAAGTACATGACTACGGATTTAATAAAAGAACAGCGATGTACAAATTTCTAGCTAAACATTTAGGCCTAAATCTCAAAGCAGTAACCGATAGTCATGGACTGATTAATGAGCGTTTTACTAATTTATTAGAGCGCCCTTCTCTTCAAGTCTGGCCTGATAAAAATTATCCAAAAGGTATCCTTACTGACTGCACTGAGGTAATTAAAAAGATGAACCATTCTAAATGATAAATAGGTAAAGCGCTTGGTATTTTGCTTGGAAAATAATTTTATTATGAAAAACTTGCTGTTTATTCCGATATTATTTTTCTGTTATGTTACGATCGCACAAATGTCCAATCCATCAAAAATAATTGGCACCCCTATCACTATTGATACGTTGATAATTGCGCAACATGATTTCCCAAAAATGATGAATTGGCATGATGCAAAAGCTGCCTGCGATAGTTTAGGAAATGGTTGGAGATTACCTAGTAAGGATGAACTTGTTTTTTTATTTCAGAACAAATATAGAATTGGGGTTTTTAAGTTTGATATTTATTGGAGCGCTTCTGAGTATGGAACAGGCTTCGCGTGGTTCCAAAATTTAGGTTACGGGGGTCAATATCCTAGCTATAAGTTGGATGCCGCCTATGTAAGAGCTATAAAGGTTTTATAATTACTACTCCACTTCAAAAATCTAGTTCTGCACATCATTTTAAATATATGTATTCAATAGTAGGTCTCTACTATTTTACCTCTTATATTTTAGGGCATAAAAAAAGCCTAAGTAATTGATACTTAGGCTTTACATGCGGACCGTACGGCCAGAAATCTCCTAATCCTATCTTTTCTTAATCTTACGTAACCCTCAGATATAAAGGGTATTGTATTATACTTCCCTTATTTAAACTTACTTAAATCTGATAAAATTAGAGATGGTTGCTTCCGTTTCTGCTACCTATAGTTTTAAATTTAGGGAATAATTCAAAAATATAAACAAGTTTAAAAAGTTAAAACATGTCTATTTTATATGAATTTCATACCT
>CANCRO010000027.1 GCA_947380605.1 Chitinophagaceae bacterium | reverse complement strand
GATCCTAAAAGCCCTCTTTCTTCTGCACCTTGAATCACAAAAAGAACAGAACGCTTTGCAGGATGTTTTACAAAAGCCCTTGCATTGGCTAGCATAGCCACATCAACACTTCCATTGTCATCTGCTCCATAATAAGTAGAGTCGTTATTAATCGCATTACGAATACCATGCGCATCTTGGTGTCCGCTATATAATAAGTATTCAGATTGTAAGGTAGGATCAGTGCCGGCTATCTTGCCAATAATATTAACAGATGGGTAAGGATATTTTTCAACAATTAAATTGGCTTCAATATTCACAGTACCATTAGCAAATATATTTTTTGCATTTTTATGTAACCATAAAACAGGCACTTTTGTGTTTACTGTTGAATTGGGACCACCTTCAATATCGAAGGTTCCTCTTTTAAAATTCTCATTGGCATCATCCCATGCTTTTTCTGCAATATCATCTGCGACTATAATAATTGCGATCGCGCCTCTTTTTATTAATGGCATAGCATATTTATTCAACACACTTCTACTGTATCTCCAAGTGGGTAAAGAAATATTTAGATTAATGCCCATAGCAGAGGCTTCAAAAGCAACTACTTTATTTTTTACATCAACGTTATTCGTATCTATATTGATAGCGTTGCCTAAATAGACAATAGGAGCAGTAAGGTTGATATGGGCCATTTGTCCAACACTTATGTCTTTCCAAAGTTTAAATGTCGTGTTTTGTATACGAATGAAAGAATTGTCTGCAATTCGATTGCGCCACATGGTAAAAAATTGCAAGTACGTACCATCATCGCCTGCAGGTAATAAGCCGATAGACCTATATTTTTCAGCCAACCACATCGAAGCTTTTAATTCATCTAGTGTACCTGCAGATCGGCCTTTAAAATGGGCATTTGCAAGAGCATATAAATCTTTTTTTAAATCTGCTTCTTTAATTAAATCTAATCCAGGTGGATTGGTTTTTTGAGCAAATAAGTATAGGCTAAAAAAAAGCATCGAAGAGGCTAGTAAAAGTTTTTTCATAATAAATGATTTAAACACTTTAGTCAATTCTAAAGTTAGAATAAATAGGTTAAAATAGAAGCCATAAAATATCCAATACTGGGTATTAGTATTTCCGTAATTGTTCTTCTAAAATAGTAAGTTTATACAAGGGTCAGATTGAAACCAGATTAATCAATGGGTTTACTCTTTATCTAAACCTAAGAAAAATACCCCTTCAAACCTTTTTTCATTTAGTTGTAATAATATAATTGAGGATAATATCGTAAAATTAAATCGGGCACTAAAAGCCTTCATTTTCTAAAAACAAACTGAAAACCCTAAACCTAGCCCTTCATCACCTTTTCCCAAAGCTGTGGGATTCTTTTTATCCATACCAATTCCCTTTTGGCAACACTAGCTTCCTGGGCAGGGGTGCCCCAGTAGGTTTTATTTCCTTCCAAAGTAGCAGTTACCCCCGATCTGCCTAATAAAACGGCATTTTCTCCGATAGTGAGGGTTTTATTGACCACCACTTGACCCCAAAGCGTTACCCCGTCTTTTATATCTACACAGCCTGCAACTAGCACATGAGCCGCCAAAAGGCAGTTTTTTCCTATCACCGTATCGTGACCAATATGAACGGTATTATCCAATTTTGTTCCACTGCCAATGACCGTATCGCTGCTAACCCCTCTATCGATGGTACAACCTGCCCCAATTTCTGCAAAATCCTCAATAATTACCCTACCACAACTAGGCATTTTTGTATACCATTGTTTCCTGTCTTTTTTTGTATTATAATAAAATGCATCACTGCCGATTACGGTGCCTGATTGAATGATTACCTGATCACCAATTTTGCAGTTGTCCATGATCGTTACATTGGGATAAATGATTGAATTTTTTCCTATAGTAACCTGATGACCTATAAATGTATTGGGATAAATAATACTTCCTTCTCCAATAACCGCACTATCACTAATTTGTTTTTCGGATGGAGAAAATGGATTGAAGTGATTGACAATTTTGCAATATGCTTCAAATGGATTGTCGACTAGTAATAAAGTTTTATTAGCAGGACAATCTGTTCTTTTATTGATGATAATAAATGATGCGGCACTGTTAATGCATTTATCATAATATTTTGGATGATCAACAAAAACTAAATCACCGATTTCAACTTTATGTATTTCATTGATGCCGGTTGCATCACCATTTTGCTTACCGATTATTTCGGCATTAATAAATTCAGCGATCCAACTAACAGAAACAGGTGCGGGAAATTGCATATCAATTAATTTTCCCAAAGGTACATTGCTTTGGTTTTAATGGCTAAATAAACAAATTTTCACCCTATTTGGATAAAAATGAACGGTTTTGAAAAAAATATTTCAATCTTTTTTTAGCCCCAATTTCCTCTGAATTGATAAGTTTTTTTCACTGAAAATTAGCGCTCCAATAAAACGAATCAAAAAAATTTGTACAAAAAAATTTTTAATTCAAAATCAATGAAATATCAGTAAAATCAATGCTTTCAATCAAAAGTATTTTTATTTTTTATTTCTATTGCACTTTCATTCAATGACAAAAATTGTCTACCAGTTATGGAAATTTGCCTCTTTTCAAGGGTCCCTTATCCACAGCAAAAAAATAAATGTTGATAAAATTCTTTGAAATATTTTTTTTGATAGGGAAAATTCTTTTTAATATTGTGTAGGGAAATTATATTTCCTAGTACTTACTAACCCATATATATATAAAGCCCGGCTCAAAAATGTCGGGCTTTGTTATTCTTAGGAATGTAAAATTGCATTCGTTCTGTCACTACCTTTACTTTATTAATAACATTCTTTAACTTATTTTTCTTGGAATTTTACTGCATTATTTACAAGCCGTTTAATGTTTTATCTCAGTTTACTTCTGGAGAAGGCAAGCAAACATTAAAAGATTTTTTTGATGTTCCACAAGATGTTTATCCAGTAGGAAGACTCGATTATGATAGCGAAGGTTTATTGATATTGACCAACGATAAAAAAATCAATCACGATTTACTGAATCCTATGTTCGACCATATGCGCGAATATTGGGTACAGGTAGATGGTGAAATGACAACCGAAGCAATAATAAACTTGCAAAATGGAGTGGATATAACGGTAGAAGGAAAGTTGCACCGAACTAAAAAATGTAAGGCAGTTTTATTTAAAAATCCACCCGTAGTTCCTGAAAGAAATCCACCTATTCGTTTTAGAAAAAACATCCCCACTTCCTGGGTCAAAATAATATTGTCTGAGGGTAAAAATCGGCAGGTTAGAAAGATGACCGCCGCCGTCGGCTTTCCTACCCTTCGACTTCTTCGCCATAGGATAGAAAAATGCTCCATTGAAGGGCTTCAACCAGGGGAAATGCGTATTTTAACCCGAGGAGAAATGTATCAATTCCTTTTCCCTCATAGAAATGAGGGGCCGAAAGCCTAAGATTGGCTATTTTTCATATAACTTGTAACTAAATTTTAAAACAAACCACTCTTTTATAATGCTAAAATCAATGACCGGTTTCGGTAGGGCTGAACAAACGGTAAATGACAAGACTTTTTTGGTAGAAATTAAATCTTTGAATGGAAAACAGTTTGAAATGCAATTGAGGCTACCGCCCTTGCTTCGACCTTATGAATTTGACATCAGAGCTATTTTGCAAGAACAATTAGTGAGAGGTACCATAGATTGTATGATCACCATTAAACAAAATGGGACTTCAAAGCCAGTAAATATCAATACAGATTTAATCAAGGCTTACTATCACCAGATTGAAACTTTGGCGGGCGAGTTAAGTATCGATACCAATTCTGTTTTAAGTGCATTACTTCGCCTGCCGGAAGTAGTAACCCCCACCAATGATGTATTAAATGACAAGGATTTTGAAGAGTTTAAAAAAGTATTACAAACAGCCCTTGGCGAATTAAATAAACACCGCGAAGAAGAAGGGGCAAGTTTGGAAAATGACCTAATCAAAAGGATTAATAATATCAATGCTCAAGAAGAAGCAATCGTTTTACTAGAGCCCAATCGGATGAAAAGAATTAGGGAAGAAATTGTGCAGCTATTGGAAAAGCATGTAGGTAAAGAAAATTATGACGGCAATAGATTGGAACAAGAATTGATTTATTATATTGAAAAGGTAGATATCCACGAGGAGCAGGTTCGCTTGAAACAGCATTGTGACTATTTTAGATCCTTACTTGAAAATAAGGAAGAGTCAAAAGGAAAGAAATTGTCTTTTATTATTCAGGAAATAGGCAGGGAAATTAATACTACCGGTAGCAAGGCTTACGATGCAGAAATTCAGAAATGTGTAGTAACTATGAAAGACGAGCTGGAAAAAGCTAAGGAACAAATTTTAAATGTATTGTAATTAGTAAGGGTTCAAGAGCAAATAAACTATTTCAGTAATTGAAAACAGTTGCTATTTATTTTTTGTTGCTTGATTCATTTTTTAGCTTCAAAAAAATCAGGTCAAGTAAAACTGTTTTATTTTTGTAAAAATTATTTCGTGAAGGTCTATTCAAATAAATTATCTATTTTATTATTGTCGGCTATCGTCTTTTGTTTATCCGACTGCTCTACTATTGACGTTTTTGAAAAGAACACCCCCATACCGGGCCATGAGTGGAACTATGCCTTGCAGCCGGAATATAATTTTACCGTTAGCGATACCGCTTCTTTTTATAATGTGTATGTCATTTTGAGGCATACGGATGCCTTTCGATATAATAATATCTGGATTAATTTCGGGTCAAAGTTTGCAGGCGATACCCTACAATTTCGACGACTAGATTTGGCATTAGGAAACGATGCGAATGGATGGGAAGGATCTGGGGTAGGCGATATTTGGGAAGTTAGAAAGTCCGTAACAGAAGGCCCTATAAAATTTAACAAAGTAGGTACCTATACTTTTACTTTGGCGCAGATAATGAGAGAAAATCCTCTTCCCGAAATAATCAGTGTAGGGGTGAGAGTGGAGAAAGTAAAGTAGCCATACTGTATATTTATCGAGTAATGTAACATTCAGCTAGTTTATCTGGGGCAGACAAAAATGACCACTCATTTGATATTCACTATTAATAGTTAATTTAATCAATAGCATGCCTTTCTCTTTTTATAGGACCAATCGTTTGCGTATTATTATTCTCGTCTATTGGGTGTTGTTAGCTTATATCATCGCTGCATTAGTATGGTGGTTTATTGCACTCAATCGGCAAAACGTTCAAATGGCAGCTTACGAGATTTCACAATTAAAAATTGGAAATCCAGACAATCCCAATCTTTTAAAGGAAATACTGGATATCAAAAAGAGAAAGACTGCACAATATATTGGTGAGGGAGTCATATTCCTATTGCTCATATTATCTGGTGCCGTATTTATTTATCGTGCAGTTAGAAGGCAGTTCAAGTCGGGGCAGGATCAACAAAATTTTATGATGGCTATTACCCATGAGCTAAAGACTCCAATAGCGATTACCAAACTCAATTTGGAAACATTGTTGAAAAGGAAATTAGAAGATAGCCAGCAACAACGTTTGATTCAAAATACCATTCAAGAAGCCAACCGACTGAATGCTTTATGCAATAATATGTTACTGGCATCACAATTAGAAGCAGGTGGCCATTCGGTGACTAAAGAAGAGGTCGACCTTTCGGAACTCACCCTTTCTTGTGTGAGTGATTTTAAAATTCGCTATCCTCAACGACTATTCAAAGAAGAAATTGACTCAGAAGTGTATGTAATGGGGGATAGTGTTCTATTGCAAATGGCAATCAATAATTTAATTGACAATGCACTTAAATATTCCCCCAAAGAATCAGTCATAACGATTGTGCTTCGTTCTCAACAAAAGCAGGTTTCATTGATGATTATCGATGAGGGAAAGGGAATTGATTTAATGGAGAAGAAAAAAATATTTGAAAAATTTTATCGAATTGGCAATAAGGCAACTAAAGAGGCAAAGGGAACTGGTCTAGGCTTGTACCTTACTAGAAAAATTGCGCTTCAGCATGGTGCAAGTATATTTGTAGTCGACAATACACCTACTGGAAGTAATTTCACCCTAATGTTTACTGTATAATAGATTATAAATAGCTAACGCGTAGTTGTATTTTTAATTGATAAAAAGAAGTTGATCTAAAAGATTTTTTTCTTTTTTTCAATCATCAGTTATTAAATGGCAGTATGGATATAAAAAAAGTATCAATTTTATTAGTAGAGGATGAGGAAAATCTACATGAAGCTTTAAAGCTTAATCTTGAAATGGAAGGCTATGAGGTAACGAGTGCTTTTGATGGAGCTGGAGCTTTACTGGCAGTTCAAAAAGAACATTTTGATTTAATGGTCCTTGATGTGATGATGCCAGAATTAGATGGCATAGCGGTATGTGAAAACATTCGATTACAAAACAATGAAATTCCTATTTTGATTTTGAGTGCCAAAAATACCAGTGCTGACAGGGTCTTGGGACTAAAAAAAGGAGCGGATGATTATCTGACAAAGCCGTTTAATTTGGAAGAATTATTGTTAAGGGTAAATAAGTTAATAGAAAAAAGCCAACGAATTTCTACTAGAAAGCCACTAGAACAAATCTATCATTTTGGTAAAAATAAAATTGATTTTCAGGCGCTTGAATGTATAACAAAAGATGGGGAGAAAATTACGCTTACCAAAAAAGAAATTATGCTCTTAAAGCTACTCATTGAAAATAAAAATGAAGTGGTTCCTCGAGAAAAAATTTTACAAGCTGTATGGGGCTATAATGTATATCCAACTACTCGAACGATTGATAACTTTATTTTAAGTTTTCGAAAATATTTTGAAGAAGATAGTCGTAATCCCCAATATTTTCATTCTGTTAGAGGAGTAGGCTATCGATTTAGCTCGAAGGGGTAGTAAATGCTGCAGCAATTTTCATAGCTCGATTATATAGCTCTTCCATTGAATTTTCTGAGGCCATCGGCGTATATAATTGCCATTCAATATCATCTAATAGTTGTTCAATTTGTAGCCGGGTATAAATAGCCATTCCCTGCTGATCTGCCACCGATACAATTGTTTTTTTAGATATAGTTGCTAAAGGAATTTGAAGCCTGTCCGCCAAAAATTTTCTTAGCTCGTTGTTTAATGTGTTGTAAAACTCAATCGAATTTCCTCGTATCATTTTTTCTTCCGAGAGAGCAAAAGGGGATAATGGCAAAGGGGCATTCAATTCAGGAAATGCAGTTGCAACCGAAGAATGAATGCTTGGTTCTATTGCTGGAGTAACTTTTTTCTTGTTTTTTCTATACCAGATGATTACTATAATGGTAAATAAAACGGCAGTCGATATTGACATCAGCCAAATAATAGTCGAAAGTCCTAATGAAATATTCTCTGCTTCGGCTTTAGGCGATGGGTTGTTATCGAACACCTTTTTTCCAGTCCCTTTACTAATGGTTAGGGTTAAAGGAGTTGAACTTAATTTAATGTATTTCCCTTGTGCTACATTGAAGTAACTAAATTCAATGGAAGGTATAGTATAAGTCCCCTGTTTAGGTACCGTAAAGGCATATTCAAAATTTTTTTTACCACTAATCGGTACCGTTAACTTTTCCAACTCGTCTTTCATTTTAGGGTCATATCCTTCAATTCCTTGAGGCCAATTAATTTCAGGTGCTGTAACCATTGACATATTTCCTTCGCCACTGATGCTTATGATTAATTTACCCGCATCGTCGGTTGTAAAATTGTTTTTAAGTAATGATACATCAAAATTGAATTTGCCTACTGCCCCTTTAAATGAGGTAGGCTTATCTCCTTCAGGCAAGGGCTTTACATTGATTGCAATAGGATTACTTTTCAGGGTGACTTTTTCGTCAAGTAAGCCTTCGGGTGGGATAGCAGTTGGTATAAGATTACCAAAAAATTCGTCTATCTCATTACGTTGGTTAGTAAAGTACTCTTCTTTTATAAAGTGGATTGTATTATCTACTTCAGCAGATTCTAATTCCACTGCACCCGCCTGTAAAGGATACAACTGTGATTTTCGCAGCGTATAAACATTATACTCTCTACCATTCAATCTTTCAATCGAATAATTAGTATTACCAGGCGCCATTAAGTCAATAACAGAAAACCCATTAAAAGAGGGGTTCTTGGTTACGTTGCTTTCTGATTTTAATCTCGTATACAATTTATAGGTTACTATAATCGGCTCGCCTATAAAGCAAGAGTTTTTGTTGGTAATTACTTTTAAGAAAATATTTTTATTTATTTTCTGTTTTGGATTTTCACCCTTCTTTAAAATATAATCATTGAAAGCAGATTGAGCAACGGGTTCAAATAAACTCGAGAGTCCACCAAACCCACCAGCTATATTATTGGAATTATTACCCGATCCAATTTTGGTAACAGTCAGCGTTACGGAATTTCCTACGAGAGTTTTTCCGTCAGCCACTGCTTTAGCACCAGTTATTGAAAATTTTCCAATTGATTTTGGCCGAAGGAGATAGGTGATGCCAATGTATTGTCTAGTGACACCATTATTAATTTCCATGCCACTCTCTTGATTCGGGCCACTGATCACATCGAAATCGCCTAAAGCAGGTGGACTAATCTGCTCTACCTGTTTTGCATTATCAATCATTAGACGAAGGGTTGCAGTTTCTTCTTTACCGATTGATTCTGGGGAAATAGAAACTTTAAATACGGCTTGTGCAATTAAATGGCATTGGCAAATAAACAGGATGCCAATAAAAAGAAAGACCATTTTTTTTGATTGCAGTCGCATATAAATCTTCAAAAAATAATAAATAATTTAAATTAGATAGAAATTGTAAGGAGCAATTTTACTAAAATGCAATGAAATAATGGCGGATTAAATTTCAGCTAATTATCATCAAGGCAAGTCTCCTAATAACGGCCGTAGAATGATATCTTCTACTACTGCCTGAGCAGACAATTTACTTGCAGCAAGAATCATGTTGGCAATATCACTTGCTTCCATAATACGTTGGCTACTGTTATCAAAATCGCCCCAAGAGTCGGTCATAACGGCACCCGGATAAACACCCATTACTTTTATTAGTGAAGTCTTCAATTCTTCTCTTAAATTTTTGGTATACCCCATTAAGGCAAATTTAGAAATGCTGTAGCTTCCTCCGTTGTTGTAGGCACTCAATGAAGCGATAGAACACATGTTTACAATCAAAGCTTTTTTTGCCTCCAACATGGAGGGTAGTAAAGTCCGAGTAAGGTGATAAGCACTGTATAAATTGATGTCCATCATTTTTTCCAATGCACCATCTTCCTCTTTGAAGGTGCTTCCTGGAACAAAATTGCCCGCATTATTTACCAATATATCTATTTTACCAGAAGGGGTATTGGCAATGCCTGCTAATACCCAAGCGCCAAAACTTTTAGCCTGTTCTTTCACCGACAAGTCTACCGGCTTTGCCTTGATAGTACAGGTGGGATAGGCTGTTTGTATTTCTGCTACAGTATTGTAAAGGGCTACTTCATTGCGAGCACAAAGAAAAAGGGTAGCACCTTCAGCAGCAAATGCTGTGGCAATCGCTTTGCCAATTCCTTTTGAAGCACCCGTGATAATTATATTCATATTCAAAAATTAATGTTGACTTTTACCATCCGATAATATCATAACAAAAATACTATCTCAAGTGTTAAAGGATAAATAAATTATCAATCCCTATTTTTGCCTTGATTAGCGTAATCTACTAGCGTATACTTATGAAATATAAACACCTTTTTTTTGATTTAGACCACACGCTCTGGGACTTTGACGCTAATGCAAAAATAGCACTTACGGAAATGTATTCTTTTTTTAATTTAGCCTCATTACAGGTCGCTCCTTTTGAATCTTTCTACCAACACTATTTACATCATAATCAAATCTTGTGGGATCGATATCACAATGGATTTATTACCTCCGAGGAATTGAAATGGAAAAGAATGTGGCGGACTTTATTGGAATTTAAAATTGGCGATGAGAAATTAGCAAAAGAAATCAGTGAAAAATTTTTAGAAATATTGCCGATTCAAAAAGGGGTTTTTCCTCATACTTTTGAAATATTATATTATTTGACAGAAAAAAATTACCAATTGCATCTTATCACTAATGGATTTGAAAGAGTGCAGTGGAGTAAATTAAATAATAGCGGTTTGAATAAATATTTTGGCCATGTAATTACATCGGAGGCTAGCAATAGCTTGAAACCTAAAAAAGAAATATTTGATTTTGCTTTACAAAAAACAGGCGCTTTGGTTTCGAATAGTATTATGCTGGGAGATAATTTAGATGCCGATATATTGGGCGCCATCAATTTTGGAATGGATTCAGTCTTTGTTAATCACCTCAAGGTTGCTACTGAATTAAAACCCACTTTTACTATCACCCATCTAAAAGAATTGGAAAATATATTTTAAGTTGGGGTATACCATTAAGATATAAAAGAATTGCTATAGATTTTTTAGCATTCAGGCTATAGCGTAGCAATGACGGTTACTCCACCTTGTACAGTTTGATTTAAATCTACATTGATTTTTGTACCTACTGGAAGTAAAAGATCTACTCGGCTGCCAAATTTAATGAATCCCATTTCTGCTGTTTGATTCACCTGCTGGCCTACTTGTAAATAATTAACGATACGTTTGGCGAGGGCTCCTGCAATTTGTTTTACTAAAATTTCAATAGTCCCTTTTTTAATTACTACAGAGTGACGTTCGTTTTCAGTAGACGATTTTGGGTGCCATGCTACAAGGTATTTGCCCTGATGATATTGATTATATACAATTTCACCGCTAATCGGATTTCTATTTACATGTACATTGGCTGGACTCATAAATATAGAAACTTGCAATCTTTTTTCTTTGAAGTATTCTGGATCTATCACCTCTTCAATTACTACGACTTTTCCATCTGCGGGGGCTACTACAGCGTTTTCATCTAAGGTGAGTGTGCGGTTAGGTATTCTGAAAAAGGAAATTAAAAAAAGCAATAAGCCTAAGGTTACAAAAAACAAGGTGCCAGAAAGTATGGGCAGTGAAGCACTAAAAAAGTAAAAGAAAATAAAATTTAAAATAAAAAAAATGATCGTGCCTATGGCGATACTTTGGTAACCTTCTCTGTGAATTGTCATGCTCAATTAATTGAAACGCAAATATAAGCCTCCTAGCTTAGGTCAAGGCCAATTGATTACAAAAATAATTTCAAGTATAGCCAAACAAAAGGGGTTGCAATTAATAAAGAGTCGAAACGATCTAGGAAACCACCGTGTCCAGGCATAATAGTACCACTGTCTTTAATATTAGCCAATCGTTTTAATTTACTTTCTAGCAAATCGCCTAGGGTGCCAAAAACAGCACATATTGCCGCTATTACAAAACAACTGTTTTGAAGAGGAGCTTCAAAAAAATTCGCTATCAATATCGGAAAACCAAATCCTATGATTAGTACACAGAGTACAGCACCCCCAATAGTGCCTTCCCATGTTTTTTTTGGAGAAATAGCGGAAAAAGGTGTTTTACCGATTAAAGATCCCACCAAATAAGCCATGGTATCATTAATCCAAATGCTGAAAATAATTAGTAGGGGAAGAATAATGCCTACAGTAATTTTAGACATATCCAACCCAGTCCAATTCATTCTTACATCTATCAGCATCAAAAGGGGGAGGGTGATATAGAGTATCCCAAATAAAAGATACAGGAGATAGTTTTTAGTATAAATTTTTTTCAAAAGTTTATTAAACTCTATCCAACATCCAAAATGGACTAGGGTAAATAAGGCAAGAAAACTCCACTCATTCCATAGTAGTCCGCCAAGCATAACCACTACAAATATTAAAGCAGTTAATGATCGAGTTTTTAATGTAGCTAGGTTAATGGCCATTAGAGTTTTTTATTTATAAGGATAGAGGTGATTGATTAGAAAAAAATATACTAGCGTTAAAAATTATTTTAATTGAACGGCTCATGATTAGCCTCTACTCCAGGCATCATTAATTCTACTCCTGGTTGATCAATTTCTTTTTCACTTACTTTATTAAAGAAAGAAAACAAACCATATAAAGCGGCAACACTTGCTAAGCCAACCCAAAGCGGAATTTGCCCATCCATTTTTGAAGGATCAGGATGTTCACCTGCTTTGGTAAATAGATACATAGCGGTTACAGCAAAAGCATTATTAAAGAAATGTCCGATAATATTGAGCCAGATATTACCTGTTCGATAATAAATCCAACCTAATACAAAGCCTAATGCAAATCGACTTAAAAATCCAAGGTAGGATCCATGAATGGCACTAAAAACAATGGAGGTAACTATAATGGCTAACACAGGTTTTTTAAACCATCGGGAAAGTAAATTTTGAATGCCTCCCCTGAAAAGTGTTTCTTCAAATAGGGCGGGTAAAAAAGCAATCACCACTACTGAAAGAATATAATCAGTAAAATTATCCATCCGTGCAATTACAGCGACCTGTTCGTTGTAGGCATCTTCCGCTAATCTAAATTTTAAAAGAGTCGCTTTTGACCAGGGGAATAGATTGGTTAAATCTTGTAAAGCACTGACTAGTGGAAGAGCAGCTAACATGATTAATATCACTACTCCTGCAGATTTTATATTACTATTATTTTTAAACCCTAGGTGAACGAAAGGTTTTTTGTGACAGATGAAAGCATATAAAACGGTGGGTAAAAAAAACATGAAGAAGGACGTAAGAAAGGTGATCCATCTTAGTAGCGCTGCGTTTTCTGGTTTCAACAAATTTTCCATTAACTGAGCAGAATTAGTACTCATTTTAATACCAGCATCGAGGTTCACTATGAATGGAAGAGCAAGCGCAATAGCGCCGCCTATGATGAGTCCTACCCCAATTAATCCAATCAAAACTGCCAACTGATTCCAGTAATTAAAACGTTTTGTAGCTAAATGCGCCATAGTGTTTGCTTATAAGTGCGTAAATTTACATCCAAAAAAGTTTATGAGTATAGTTTTCTGTAGATAGTTTACTATGCCTTTTTATTTTTTAGCAGATTAACACTACCCACTTTTAATTAACCTTATGCCATCGATCGGTAATATACAACTTCCTGAATTCCCCTTACTTCTTGCTCCAATGGAAGACGTCAGTGATCCTCCATTCAGGGCTGTCTGTAAAGACAAAGGAGCTGATTTGATGTACACAGAATTTATTAGTAGTGAAGGTTTAATTAGAGATGCTATTAAGAGCCGTCAGAAACTAGATATTTTTGATTACGAAAAACCAGTTGGTATCCAAATCTTTGGAGGAGATGAAGAAAGCCTATCATTGGCTGCAAAAATTGTGGATGTTACCAACCCTGATTTATTGGATATTAATTTTGGCTGTCCTGTAAAAAAAGTTGCGCTACGTGGAGCTGGTGCTGGCGTATTAAAGGATATAGATTTAATGGTGCGTCTAACCGATGCCGTTGTAAAGTCGACTAGCTTACCAGTAACAGTAAAAACTCGTTTGGGTTGGGATGATGAAAACCGAAATATAGAGGAAGTAGCAGAGCGATTGCAAGATGTAGGAATTAAAGCACTTGCTATCCATGGCCGTACGCGAGCTCAAATGTATAAGGGGTCTGCAGATTGGGATTTAATAGGAAAAGTAAAAAATAATCCACGTATTAAAATACCCATATTTGGTAATGGAGATATTGACAGCCCTCAGAAAGCCTTGGAATATAAAAATCGTTATGGTGTAGATGGCATCATGATAGGAAGAGCTGCAATCGGCTATCCGTGGATATTTGACGAAATAAAGCATTTTTTAAAAACGGGCGAAATGTTGCCCCCTCCGTCTATAGAAGATAGAATTCAAGTTTGTAAAAAACATCTGCACAAATCATTTGAATGGAAAGGGCCGATCGTAGGGATTTTTGAAATGCGCAGACACTATGCCAATTATTTAAAGGGATTACCCGGCATTAAGGATTACCGTTACCAATTGGTTACCCTTAAAACGGTGGAAGAAATCGATGCTATTCTCGATGAGATAGGAGTAAAATACGCCGGCTTCCAATTTGAAAAGACACCAATCGAATTGATTAATTATCATGAAAAATGCCCTGTATAGTCAAAAGACAATCTAAGGGTTAGCTATAGATTCGAGCGATGACTGCGGCATATTTTTCCATAATTATTTTTCGTTTAAGCTTTAATGTGGGCGTTAGTTCACCACTATCAATCGTCCATTCATGAGGCAGCAGTTCAAATCTTTTCACCTGCTCTACATGGTTGAAAGATTGATTAAAACTCTCAATTAGTTCTGTGTAAAGTGCTAACACCTTTGGGTGATTAATAGCATCTTCATTGGTAGTGAAAGGAATAGATTTTTGTTTCATCCATTCTTTTAAATTGGCTAAAGAGGGAACAATGAGTGCTCCTACAAATTTTTGATCAGCACCCACAATCATCATCTGCTCAATAAAAGGCGATTCCTTCATTCTATTTTCAATAGGCTGTGGCGCTACATATTTACCACCACTTGTTTTGAAAAGTTCTTTTTTTCGATCCGTGATTTTTAAAAATTTTCCTTCTTCAAATATTCCTATGTCACCTGTATGCAACCAACCATCAATAATGGTTTCAGCAGTTAAATCTGGTCGTTTATAGTATCCCATCATCACGCTTGGACCCTTAACACAAATTTCTCCGTCGGCTTCTATTTTAACTACTTGACCTTGAATTATGGGTCCTACAGAACCAAATTTTGTTCCGTCTTTAAATTGCGAGTTCATGCTGATTACAGGACTATTTTCAGTTGGCCCATATCCTTCATAAATAGGAATTTTAGCGGCTGTAAAAATTCTTATCAAGCGGATTTGGCATGCCGCTCCTCCAGTAATGATAATTTTTATTCTATCGCCTAATGCAGCTCTCCACTTATTAAAAATTAATTTATTGGCGATGGCAAGTTGAAGATGGTAAAAAATACCTCTTTTTTTGGACACATCATATTGATCTCCTAAGGCAACTGCCCAGTAAAATAATTTGCGCTTAATGCCAGTCAGCTCAGCGCCCTTGCTCATAATTTTTTCATACACCTTTTCAAGCAATCTTGGAACCGTACAAAACACATCCGGCCTTATTTCTCTTAAGTTTTCAGGAATAGTTTCTAAACTTTCTGCGTAATAAATAGAAATACCAGCACACATATACATATAAGAAGCCACCCTTTCAAAAATATGATTCAAGGGTAAAAAGCTAAGCGATCTAGAATATTTATTTTGTTCTAGAGGAAAACTTTTTACGGCGTTCAATATATTAGAAACAATATTGCGATGGCTAAGCATTACACCCTTAGGTGTACCCGTAGTTCCAGAGGTATAGATAATAGTAGCACAATGTTCAGCTAGTATACTTGACTTTATTTTTTCTAACTGCGCTTGATCAGCTTCATTAGGAGTAGGCAAAATTGTTTTCCAAAAATCTACACCAGGTAACTCATCAAAGCTATACACATTCATTAGGGAAGGAACTTTGTCTCTTACAGCAGTTACTTTGTCCATGATTTCTTGGCCACTGACAAAGGCAAGTTTTACTCCAGCATCATTGAAAATAAATTCTAGTTCATTTACACTGGTGGTAGGATAGATTGGACAAAGCACAGCACCTATTTGTTGACAAGCCATATCTAGCATTAACCACTCTGATCTGTTTTTGCTAATGATCGCAATCTTATCCTGATTTTCAACAGTCATATCCTTACCACTAATACCTAGCTGAATCAGGGCGATACTTAAGTTGTTCACCATGGAGCTTACTTCAGCGGTACTATATAATTTCCATTGGCCATTTTCCTTACCTGCAATCATATCAGGTTTTGGAAAATGCTCCAATTGGTTTTTCAAGAAATCAAATAATCTGGATTTTTCGTTCATATACAATCGTTCAACTTTTAAAAAATCAATTTAGACAAGCAAATAAGTTTTTCTCAGTTGGCTAAACTATTACTAAGTTAAATAAAAAAGCTTTCTCTATAACAAGCTGGGGAATAAAATTAAAAATGTAGGGCTGATTATATAGAGTCGTTAGTTGGACAAGTGGTAGTACTGACCAGAGGGAACTTTAAAGACTCTGCCAGATTGAAAATTAGCAAATTCCTTGTATTCCTCTGCATGATTGGAGATCCAATTTTGATAGGCAGTTAAATTTTGTACGATACCAAATAGCCACTGATTATAGGCTTCAAACATTCCTTCTTGAATGAGTTGACGTTGAAAATCAAAAACGCGTTGAGGGTATTTGGTTGCATATTCATTTGACCAGTCAAGAATAAACCTGGTTCTAATCATGGTAAGTGTTTCGGCATTAAATTGTATAGAGGAAGCAAGATTTTGTTTGTTAATGGTTTTAAGAAAAGCAGTAGTAAATTTATTGGTCTCCGCGTTTTCTTTTTTTACCTCCTCTTCGGTAAATAATTTTTTATAACTCTCCAATAGGATTGACTTTATCTCAGGAGACCCTGTGCTTAAAGGTTCCATATTAACAAATACTTCTCCGTATAGAATACTCCATACATAATCTGCAGTAAGCTGATAATATTTGCAAGCGTTATAATAATTTTTAGAATAATTAGGATCATTCTCAATTCCTTTCTCCCACTGGCGAATGGCTTCGTTATTTTTTTGCGCCCATAATAAATCACCTAATTCATTGTAAAGCGCCCCACTTTTAGGAAATTTTTTAATCCCTTTTTTAAACAGTTTTTCGCATTCTTTCGCCTGATCTAATTGTTTGTACAAATTGCCTGCAATCTGAAAACATTGATCATCGGACTCGTCTTTATCAATAATTGTTTTAATCACCTCAAGCCCTTTGTTATATTCTTTTTGAAAATAAAAGGACAGGGCAAGATCTTTTGTTATTTCAATATTATTGGGATCGGCAATGGAGGCGCGCTTAAGTAATAGGGAAGCATTGTTAAAATCACTTTTTTGCATAAAGGACCTAGCCCTCTCTTGCAATTCAGTTGCAGACTGAGCATGGCTAAATTGAACCATTAAAAAAAGACTCGCAAAAAAAGGAGTAATTGGAATTAATTTCATCCCCATAAAAGTACTGATATCTGATTAAAGGATAAAATATTCATTGTTACTTTTGATTCGATTATCAAAAGATGAAGATTTCCTGGATTTAGTTATTCACTATTTCGTTTGAAATTGAAAATGCATAATAGAAAACCGTAGTACTTTTTTTAGACTAGTTAATTAGATGCGTAAGCAGACCATCTCTTAGCTTGGGTTCAAACCAGGTGCTTTTTGGCGGCATTACATTCCCGCTGTCTGCGATATCAAACAACTGCTGAATGCTAACAGGATGAAGGCTAATAGCAACAGCCATCTCACCGCTGTCTACCCTTTTTTCAAGCTCTTCCAATCCACGTATACCTCCAACAAAATCTATTCGCTGATCAGTACGTTGGTCTTTTATGCCTAGGATAGGATCTAATAAATTATTTTGTAAAATAGTTACATCTAGAATTCCAATTGGATCATTGGTATAAGTATTTTCTTTAGCAGTAAGGCTATACCATTGTTTGCCAATATACAATCCAAACTGATGAAGATTGCTCGGCGAAAAAGCTTTCTCAGCTTTTTCAACTATAAATTGATCAGAAAGCTTTTCAATAAATGCTGCATTCTCTAGCCCATTCAAATCTTTTACAACCCGGTTGTAATCCATGATATGTAATTGATTAGAAGGAAATAAAGTAGTTAAGAAAATATTAGCTCCTTCAGTTGCCTCATTACCCAAAGCCTTTCTAACTTTTGCTGCAGACGCTGCTCGGTGATGACCATCTGCTATGTAAGTGAATGGCACTTTAGTTTTAAATAATTCAGTGATTAGATCGATGGTTTTTGAATCATTGATGATCCATATGCTATGTTGAATACCATCTTCTGCTAACAAATCATAGACTGGATTTTTTTCTTCTTGCCATTTACCAATTACTTGGTCTATCTCAGCTACATTTCGGTAGGCTAAAAATACATTGCCCGTTTGTGCACCCGTGGTGGTAATATGGTTGATTCTATCTTTTTCTTTTTCAGGTCTGGTGAACTCATGCTTTTTGATCAGATCATTTTCATAATCATCTACACTGCTGCCACAAACTAAACCCGTCTGACTTCTACCATTCATTATTAATTGGTAGATATAATAGCAAGGTTTGCTTTCACGAAATACAATATTTCTACTGATGAAAGCATCTAGATTATTTTTTGCTGTATCATAAACCTGCTGTGAATGAATATCTACTTCTTCTGGTAAATCAATTTCACTTTTGGTGATGTGTAAAAAACTGCTGGGGTTACCTTGAGCTTCTATTTTTGCTTCCTTACTATTGAGTACATCATAAGGTCGGGAGGCTACTTGTTTTGCATGTTGTGCCTCGGGTCTTAGCGCTCTGAAAGGTTGAATCGTGATCATCATGGAAATATTAACTAATCTAAAATGTATTATAATTTTTATGCATGGGCTGCAGCAAACTCTTTCATTGCATCCACTAAAACGGTAACACTACTAATGGGGAGTGCATTGTATAAAGATGCTCGAAAACCACCTACTAATCGATGCCCTTCTATACCTATTATATTTTTTTCTTTTGTTAAACTGAGAAATGATTTTTCGAGCGTTGGGTCATTCATAACAAAACAAACATTCATTTTGCTTCTATCTGCTTTGTCAACCGTGCCGCGGAAAAACGGATTTGAATCAATCTCATTATAGAGTAAGGTTGCCTTTGCCTCATTTAGTTTTTCTATTGCTGCCACACCTCCTTGAGCCTTTAGCCAACGAAGGGTAAGCATACAAACAAACACTGAAAAAACGGGCGGGGTATTCAGCATACTGCCCTCATTAATATGATTGCGGTAATCCATAATAGTTGGAATAGTACGCTTAATCTTTCCTAAGATTGATTTCTTTACTACGACCAAGTTGACTCCAGCAGGTCCCATGTTTTTTTGTGCACCTGCATATATTAAGTCGAAGCGATTGAAATCAATCACCCTGCTAAATATGTCACTACTCATATCGGCTACTAATGGAATACTGGTATAAGGAATCTTTTGCCACTGACTTCCGTAAATAGTATTGTTGGTAGTAATATGAAAATAAGTCGCATCATTAGGTACTGCAAAATCTTTTGGAATAATGGTGTAATTGCTTTCTTTACCTGTACAGACTACTTCAACTTTTCCGAAAAGCTTTGCTTCCTTAATCGCTTTTGTTCCCCATACGCCTGTATCTGCATAAGCGGCGGTTTCTTTATCATCTAATAAATTCATTGGAACTTGCATGAATTGAGTGGAGGCGCCTCCATGCAAAAACAATACTTCATGCTGGTCGTCTAATTGCATGAGTTCTTTAACCAAGGCTCTTGCTTCATTCATCACTGCTTCAAAACTAGCAGTACGGTGACCTAATTCCAGAATCGACAAGCCACTACCATTGTAATTCAACACAGCCTCAGCGGCTTGTTGAAAAACTTCTTTAGGTAAAATAGAAGGGCCAGCATTGAAATTATGTACCACAGATTCCTATTGTTAATTGATTTGTATTTTTTTCAGAGTGCAAAAGTACCCATTTGATAGGTAAGTTTTAAAGGAAATCAGAAAACTTTTTATGATTTTAATGAATTAAAATTGAGAATAGTAAGCTCTTAAAGGTAATTTGGCCATTTTGAGAATTGATAATTAACTGAGCATTTTTATTTTTTTAATGTGTTGAGTGCTATTCTTCTTGTTTTCCGATCATTTTGGTGCCTATTTTCCAATTTTCATTTAATATTTCAAATTCTTTACTTTCCATTTCAGTAAAAGTTTTTTTAGTTAGACTCTTTAAGTCTGGCTGCCCTGCATTGATCCAAGCGGTATACCAAAGTGATGCTATAGAAAAAATAGATAAGCGCATTCTTCTTTCAATCATTCCTTTTAGCATTTTATTATAGGCAATGGTGAAATCGGTTGAATATTGTCGGATCAATAAACCATTGCGATTTTCAAAACTAAATTTTTGATTGCTAGGAAATGATCGAGTCAACTCACGTTCAAAGGTCAATACAGTATCGGCTGCTTGGGCACTTTCCAAAACCCTTGACCATACATAGTCCCCTACATTTTTGATGTAAGTTGCTTTACCAATAAAAAAATTAAATTCTTTTTCTGCAAGTAATTCAGGAACTCGGCTTTCCCAAAATCCATGAATACCTTTTTGATTGCTGTGCTGACCATTGTGATTACTGTTAGCATGTAAGGGCACATGGGCATCTGCAACGTAATGCCCTATTTCTGCACTATTTTTCATGATTTTACCAAAATCTTTTTCTTTAAATGCATTGGTAAGTCTGCGCAGCATCGTTTGAATATGCCAGGGAACTATGCCATATCTTTTTAACGAATCTTCACTAAATTTTTCAACTGCTTCATCCCAAGCATGAGGAAGATTGGGATAAGGGTATTGCCCATATTGATCAATATCGATATAATGACGTGGGCCTTCTTCTAATATAGCATATCTTCTTTTGTCAGGATCTATCGCATGCGCTGAAAGAAATTCAATATTGGGTTTATACAAAACTATCATTTCTGGAGGCAATAAAAAAACTGCCAGATAGTTGATTTTTTGGTGCGCGAAAAACCCCCAACAATAAGCAGTTGAGGTGGAAAGACAGCAGCTGAAAAATAAAAATAAATACTTCATTGCCAACAATTTTTCTGTAAGCAAATGAAGAGCAGTGTAAGGAAATTCTTCTTTTCTAACAGACCTTTAAATTAATAATGCTAAGGGCAGTCTGCAAGTAAAAGGAGTATAATTTTAAAAATTATACAGCGTTATTAAGATGTTGGCGTTGTTTCAATTTCTTGATGGGCTTGAGCAAAGGGGGTATGATCTACTACATCGGTTACCCCACCACTGACAGCAAACTTCATCGTTTGGGCAGCGCTGATATTGGTAATTGGTTTTATTCTTTCTTTAGGTATGATGTATACATTTCCTGCAACTGAATAGGCCATTGGAATGTAGACAGCTACATAATCGGTGAAACCAAATTTTTCCATATTGTCTTGCGTAATAAATCCAACCCGCCACACATCATTATCATCAACATTGGCCAATACATTCTGTGTGAATTTCTTTTTTTCACCTGCAAAGGCATCAAAAAAGTCTTTGAGGGTAGAGTAGATAAATTTAATGCCGGGTGTTTTTTCTAGCAATTTATCAAATGCATCTACAATTTTGCCTCCTATATAATTAGAGGAAACATATCCCACAGCAATTACTAGTAAGATCACGACTACAAAGCCAAGTCCGGTGATATGCTGCATATTCCCTTGGGCATCAGTCATTAGTTGCGGCATAGCAATATTCAGAAGATTGGGTAAAATGCCATCTATAAAATTAAAAAGGCTGCTAATTGCCCAAAAAGTAATGGCAATGGGGGCCAATATTAAAAGTCCTTGTAAGAAGAATTGGATTAATCTTTTGTATCCAGAAGATTTTTTCATGAGTAGCTATTTAGAGGTTCTTTATCTTTTGAAATTTGCCATCCTTGCATATAAATGAACTGCAATTTAAGTCGAGGCTCCTATCGTTAAAATATAAATTATCCCACAAAGTTAACCTTTTGGATAGCCAAGCGTGTTCAAAAGGTTAACAAATTGTAAATATTTGCAATAGAAACTTTGGTTACATTAATAGTTTCCGTAGTTTTGCGCCTCATTATGACAGAATCACCCACCGCAGAAAGGATTTTAGAAAAGGCAAACAGCTTTTTTATGCAATATGGCTTGCGTAGCGTTAGCATGGATGATATTGCGGGCAGTTTGGGTATGAGTAAAAAGACTATTTATCAGTATTTCTCAGATAAAGACGAGTTGGTAGTAGCTGTAATTAGTGAGGAGTTAGCTCGTAACCAAAGCCTTTGTGACCAAGACCGGGATTCCTCTTCCAATGCAGTCCATGAAATTTTCTTAGCCCTTGATAGGATAGTCTCCTTATTTGGCACCATGAATCCTTCCTTAATTTATGATATGCACAAATATCATCCCAAGGCATTTGATAAATTCCAGCAGTATAAAGATGGGTATGTCTATTCTATCATCCGAGAAAATATGGAGAGAGGGATTCAAGAAGGCTATTATAGAGAAGATATCGATTTAGATATTTTGGCTAGGTATCGATTGGAAAGCATTATGCTTCCCTTTAATCCTGAATTTCAAAATAAATTAAAAAAGAATCTTGCACAAATAGAGCAAGAGTTTATTATTCATTTTCTATTTGGACTTGCTTCAACCAAAGGGTATAGCATGATCAATCAATATTTACAAGAGAGAAATAAAACAACTAATCATGAGAAAAAATAGATTAGGAAAAGCAATACTGTCTAGTATTGTTTTGCTTAGTGCAATGCAATCTTCAATGGCCCAAAACAAGAATGAATTTTCTGTAAAGCAGGCGGTTGATTATGGAGTAAAAAATGCTGTTCAGGTAAAAAATGCTTTGATCGACATTAAGATACAAGAACAAACTAACCGTGAAATTACCGCGGCTGCATTTCCACAAATCAATGGATCGGTTAATACGATTCATTATTTTAATGTGCCCGTACAATCCATTCCCAATTTTATTGCTCCGGCAACCTACAATGTTTTACAAAAAGAGGGGGTAAAAAATGGAACGGGCAATACGATCACTATGCCTAATGGAGGAAACTTTGGAAACCTACCGCTTCAGTTTGGCACCCCTTGGACATCTAGTGCGGGGCTTGATTTTTCACAACTTCTATTTGACGGACAAGTATTTGTTGGCCTTCAAGCTAGAAGTGCAGCAATGGAACTATCCAAAAAATATTCAGAAGTAACTGCCGAGCAGATTAAAGCAAATATTTATAAGATTTACTATCAGTTAGTAGTGGGTAAAAGTCAATTAGCAAGTTTAGAAGCTAATATTGAACGTTTCAAAAAACTCTTGCATGATACAAAAGAAATTTATAAAAATGGATTTGCAGAAAAATTAGACGTTGACAAATTAGTAGTACAACTTAATAATCTTACTACCGAAAGAGAAAAGGTAATCAATCAACTGTATGTTGGTAATGCGGGGTTGAAGTTTTTAATGAACATGCCTCAAAAAGAAGAGTTGGTGTTAACAGACTCTTTAACAGAAAGCGAATTGAAATCAAATATCATGGAGGAGAGTGTTAATTATGCTGATAGAAAAGAAATTCAGTTATTAACGCTTGCTTCTAAAATGAATAGTTATAATGTTAAAAGATATAATTTAAGTAGAATACCTACTGTGGCTGCTTTTGGCTCTTATTCAAAAAATGCGCAGCGTAATGCATTTAACTTTTTCGATAAGGGAGATTGGTTTACTACTTCATTGATTGGCTTAAAAGTTGCCGTTCCAATATTTGATGGATTTGCTAGAAGGTCAAAAATTGCTGGTGCCAAATTTGCTCTTGACAAATCAAATAATAGTTTAGCGCAGGCGAAAGAAATGATGGATTATGAAGTAATTCAGGCAAGAACAAAAATGAAATCTGCTATCCTTACTGCAGATGTACAAAAACAAAATATACAATTAGCTGAGGATGTTTTTCGGATTACGCAAAAAAAATATACCGAAGGCTTAGGTAGCAATCAAGAAATATACAATGCTCAAACTGAATTAAAGGTTGCTCAAAATAATTATTACGGCGCATTGTATGACGCTATTTCAGCTAAAATCGATTATTTAAAAGCAGCGGGAAAATTATAAAAAAATAAGTAGTACATAACCACTAACCATAAATAAAATAACAATAGATGAAACAATATTTAGTATTAAGCTCTTTAGCCATTATGTTATTATCTTCTTGCGGAAGTAACAGTAAGGAAAATGGATTGGCATTAGGAGAGAAGAAAGCAGCCCTTGAAAAGTTAAAATCTCAAAAAGCCACACTAGATGAGCAAATAAAAAAAATGGAGGGCGAGATTGACTTATTAGATTCAACCAAGGCGGGTGCGCAAAAGCCAAAATTGGTATCTGTACAAACCTTGCAACTTGCCAGTTTTGATCATTTCATTGAATTACAAGGCAGAATAGATGCTGAAAATATTAGCCTCATTACGCCGAGAGGCGCTCCAGGACAGGTTAAAAAAATCTTTGTTCAGAAGGGTAGCTATGTAAAAAAAGGGCAATTATTGATGAAGCTAGAGGATGCAATAATTCGTCAGAATGTAGCGGCCGCATTACAAGGAATTGAATCTATTAAGACTCAATTATCTTTTGCAAAAAATATTTATCAGCGTCAAAAAAATCTTTGGGATCAAAATATTGGCTCTGAAGTACAGGTAATTACTGCAAAAAATAATGTAGCGGCTTTAGAAAATCAATTGAAGGCTACAGAGGAAAATGTAAAAATAATTCAAGAGCAACTCAACACGACTAATATCGTTAGTGATGTAGATGGAATTGCTAATGAAGTAAATATAAGAGTAGGAGAAATATTTACAGGGATGAGTGCCCTTGGAGTTGCGCAGATTAAAATTGTAAATAACAGTCAGTTGAAAGTGATTGGAAATATTCCTGAAAATTATTTACCTAATGTAGTCAAGGGGGCACAGGTTGAAACCTTTGTGCAAGACATCAACAAGACTTTTGTAGGCAAACTGACTTTTGTAGGTGCGTCAATTGATCCTTTGTCAAGAGGGTTTATTGTAGAGTCAAAATTACCCTCAGACCCATTAATTAAACCGAATCAGATTGCACTAATGAAAATCAAAGATTATAGTGCCACTAGTGTTATTAGCATTCCAATTGGGACTTTACAAAATGACGAAAATGGAAAATTTGTGATGGTAGCTACTACTGAATCGGGTAAAATGGTGGCTCGCAAGCGACCAATCATTATAGGATTCATTAATGGTGAAACACTAGAAGTGAAGTCTGGTTTAAAAGAAGGCGATGTGCTTATCAATACAGGTTTTCAGAGTTTGTATGAAGGACAATCTATAACAGTAAAGTAATTTTTTTTAGGGAATTAAGAAAGGAAGTATTCAATACTTTTTGGCTTGAATACTATGCGAATCGATTACTGTTCGAACATTAAAAATATTTTAAAATAATAACCACTTGCATTCCATTTATTTTTTAGAGAAGGAAGGATAAAAAATCTCTTTGTCTTGTTTTTTTTGGGAATGTCATAAAATTTATTGTATGAATGTATTAGATAATTTGGCAAAAAAGTTTAAAGAGTTTGGACCTACTACCTGGAGTATTAAAAATAAAACCTCCATTTATTTACTGACTTTATTTGTAACGATGGCAGGGGTTTATCAATTTGTAACATTGCCTAAAGAGCAATTTCCAGATATTGTAATTCCTACTATTTATGTGCAGACGGTTTATGTAGGAAATTCACCTCAGGATATAGAGAACTTGGTGACCAAGCCGCTTGAAAAACAAATCAAGGGCATCACGGGTGCTAAAATTAAAAAGGTAACTAGTAGCTCTCAGCAAGATTATTCTGCCATAACAGTGGAGTTTGAAACTAGTTCAAAAACAGATGTTGCTCTACAAAAAATAAAGGATGCTATTGATAAGGCGAAAAAAGATTTACCCAAAGATCTTACGCAAGAACCAACCGCATTAGAAATTAGTTTGAGTGAGCAGCCTATCATGTATGTAAATGTGAGTGGAAATTACGACCTAGTTAGATTAGAAAAGTATGCTTCGGATTTAAAGGATAAGATAGAGGAATTAAAACAGCTGAATCGAGTTGACCTAGTAGGAGCTGCTGAAAGAGAATTTCAAATTAATGTGGACAATTACAGAATGCAGGCTGCTAATGTTACCTATGATGATATTGCTATTGCGGTGAGTAGAGAGAATTTAGACATCAGTGGAGGGCTTTTAGAATTGGGGAACATGCGCAGAAATATCCAATTGAAGGGGCAGTTTAAAACAGCTGCTGATATTGAGAAAGTATTGGTGAGGAATACATCCGGTTTCCCTATTTATTTAAAAGATATCGCAGCGGTAAGAGATACTATTAAGGATAGAGAAAGTTATGCGCGATTGAATGGACAAAATGTTATCACACTGAATATTATTAAAAGGGCAGGTGAAAATCTAATTGAAACAAGTGATGGTGTTAAGGCAATTGTTAAGGAAATGCAGGAGAAAGACTTTCCTAAAGATTTGAAGGTGGTGATTACGGCGGATCAAAGTAGGCAAACTAGAACCTCTTTCCATGATTTAGTGAACTCTATTGTGATAGGATTTATATTGGTGCTGATTATCTTGATGTTTTTTATGGGGGTTACCAATGCCTTCTTTGTTGCACTGAGTGTACCGCTTAGTATGTTTGTTGCCTTTATGTTTTTACCTGCAGCGGATATGATTGTAGGTACACATGTTACTTTAAATTTCATTGTATTATTTGCATTGCTTTTTGGATTAGGTATTATCGTTGATGACGCAATCGTTGTAATTGAAAATACGCATCGGATTTTTATAGAAGGCAATGGAAAAATTAACGCACAAAATAGTGCGCGAATGGCAGCAGGAGAAGTATGGTTGCCAGTTCTAGCTGGAACACTTACCACCTTAGCACCTTTTGTTCCATTACTTTTTTGGCCTGGGATCATTGGTAAGTTTATGGTCTATTTGCCTACCATGCTCATTTTTACTTTGACAGCTTCTTTGATAGTAGCCTTCATTATTAATCCAGTTTTTGCGGTTGATTTTATGAATCATCCAGAGGGAGAAAAGGAATCTAAAGCTGCTATATTTCGCAAACCAATTTTTTGGGTCATCGTTGTTGTTGGAATTATATTCAATATTATTGGTATGGTTCAGAACGCTTCGGTAGTAGGTATTGTAAGAGGAACAGATGTAGTTAATCCTGGAAGTATCCAACATTTCTTCGGTAATCTGTTATTGTTTTTCGCCCTGTTAATGGTATTTAATAAATATGTATTGGATAAAGCCATTCATCGTTTTCAAAACAATGCATTACCATGGATAATGGATCATTATGAAAATTTATTAAAGTGGTCATTAAATGGTTGGAGGCCGGTATATCTTTTATTAGGGACTATTGGATTATTTTTTCTTTCAATTGTATTTTTTGGAGTACGTAAAGTACCTGTTGTGTTTTTTCCAAGAGGTGATCCAAATTTTATTTATGTGTATTTAAAATTACCGGTAGGCACTTCAGTAAAATATACGGACTCGGTTACACATATTTTGGAAACTAGAATTAGTAAAGTATTAGGGATGTCAAAATCTACCACCAATCCAGTTGTGGAAAGTGTGATTGCCAACGTAGCTGTTGGAGCAAGTGATCCGCAATCTGGAGATAGAACAACGAGGAGTGAATTGGGTAGAGTACAGATTTCTTTTGTTGAATTTGAGAAGCGACATGGTAAATCTACCGCACCTTATTTAGATGCAATTAGAAATGAGTTGAGAGGAATTCCTGGTACAGAAATTTCTGTAGATCAGGAAAGGAGTGGCCCACCAACAGAGCCTCCTGTTAACATTGAAATTACGAGTGATGAGTTTAATGATTTGGTAAAAACATCTGTTCGACTTAAAAACTACCTCGATTCAATTAATATACCTGGTGTAGAGGAACTAAAGATGGATGTGGATCTTAGTAATCCCGAGATAACGCTTACCGTTGATCGCGAGAGAGCATTGATTGCGGGAGTAAGTAGTGCGCAGATAGGAATGCAAATTAGATCTGCCTTATTTGGAAAAGAGGCCTCTAAAATAAAAGAGGGTGAGGAAGAGTATAAAATTCAAATTCGTAATCAACAATCGCAACGAAAAAATTTAAGTGACTTGTTGAATATGGAAATTGTTTTTAGAGACATGGCGGCAAACGGAGTGGTGAAAAGAGTGCCTATTAGCAGTTTGGTTAAAGTGGATCTTACCAGTACTTTAGGAAGCGTGAAAAGAAAAAATTTAAAACGGGTAATCACCCTTCGTTCGAATGTATTGTCAGGCTATACACCAACTGAAGTAAATAATCAGTTGGCAAAGCATATCGAAGCATTTACTAATCAATCTGAAAATGCTACGATACGCCAAACGGGTGAAGGAGAGCAGCAAGCAGAGACAGGTGCGTTTTTATCAAAGGCCCTTGTCATTGCCTTATTATTGATTTTATTTATTCTTGTTTTGCAATTTAATTCAGTGAGCAAATCGGTTATTATATTGACAGAGATTATTTTTAGTGTCATCGGTGTATTGATTGGTTTTGGTATTACTAAAATGGAAGTTTCTGTAGTCATGACAGGTATTGGTATTATTGGTTTAGCAGGAATAGTAGTGAAGAATGGTATATTGGTCATTGAGTTTGCTGATGAGTTGCGATCGAGAGGAATGAAAACCAGAGAAGCGGTAATTAAAGCGGGTAAAACGCGTATCATACCAGTTTTGCTTACTGCCTTGGCAGCTATTCTTGCATTGATTCCGTTGGCTATTGGGTTCAATATAGATTTCGTAAAAATGTTTGCAGATTTTAATCCTCATATTTTCTTTGGCGGCGATAATGCAACTTTTTGGAAACCACTTAGCTGGACGATTATTTTCGGATTAGCTTTTGCATTCTTCATGACACTGATTATGGTGCCAGCAATGTATTTAATTGCAGAAAGGTTAAGAAGGCCCATGAGAAGAATGTTTGGAGGCAAATGGATTAGCATGTTGGGCATACCTCCTTTTACACTTCTTTTTATGCCTCTAATGATTATTGCTTTATGGAAACATCGTAAAGACGTGAAAAGAAGAAAATCAAATGGAAAAAGATCCAATGACCAATGGAATGAAAGTTGGTTCTAGGAAGCTTAATAATTTCTTTAACAAAAAAGTCGAACTAAAATTCGGCTTTTTTGTTTTCTAAATAATTTAAGATAGTAACTTCACAAAAAATATATACTATGATCAGCAATCATGAAATTGATTACAAAATTTATGGAGAAGAACTCCAATTTGTTGAAATTGAATTAGACCCCAATGAAACGGCCATTGCAGAAAGTGGCGCTTTTATGATGATGGAAAGTGGTATAGAGATGCAAACGATTTTTGGTGATGGTAGCCAAGAGCAATCGGGTGGATTTATGGGGAAATTATTTAGTGCAGGAAAGCGTTTACTCGTGGGCGAGAGTTTGTTTATGACGGCATTTACCAATGTTGGACAAGGAAAAAAGAAGGTAAGTTTTGCTTCTCCTTACACGGGGAAAATTATTGTATTCGACTTGAAACAATTAGGAGGAAAAATTATAGCCCAAAAAGATGCCTTTCTATGTGCAGCCAAAGGAGTAAGCATTGGAATTGAGTTTCAAAGAAAATTAGGTACGGGTATTTTTGGAGGAGAGGGATTTATTATGCAGAAATTAGAGGGAGATGGACTAGCTTTTGCTCATGCCGGAGGTTATGTGGTAGAAAAAGATTTACAACCTGGTGAAATATTGAAGGTAGATACCGGATGTGTGGTTGCCTACACTTCCGAGGTTGACTTTGATATAGAAATGGTAAAGGGAATTAAAAACTTTATGTTTGGTGGAGAAGGCTTGTTTTTTGCCGTATTAAGAGGACCAGGAAAAGTGTGGTTACAATCCCTTCCAATCAGTAGACTAGCTGGACGCATTATGCAATATGGCGGCTCTACTAGAAAAGAAGAGGGTAGCGTTTTAGGTGGGTTGGGAAATTTATTGGACGGAAGAGAGTAGGATTTTAAAAGACAATAATTTTGAAAAAGTGCTGGCATCGCCAGCACTTTTTTTATAAACATTTTTCAAATTTCAATTTATTAATCGTATATTTGCGATATAAGATTAAATATATTATGGCAATAAATAAAAAGCAATCCTTTGGGAAAAAAGAACAAGATCTTGCAGAATGCGCGAAGGCCTTAGCGCATCCAGCAAGAATAGCTATTTTAAAGGTTTTGGCACAACACAATGAATGTATCTGCGGTGAAATAGTGAGTGTTTTACCCTTAGCACAATCCACTGTGTCACAGCATTTAAAGGAGTTAAAAAACGCAGGACTAATTATTGGAACAGTAGATGGACCTAGGAGTTGCTATTGTATCAACTGGAAAGCTTTTGAAAAATTCAACCGAGAATTTAGCTTTCTATTTAATCACCTTAAAACTGAGCAAGCTTGTTGCTAGCGCTTAGCAATTTATTAATTACTAAAATAAAATGATATGAAAACAGATAATGAGTTAAAAGAAATGGTGAGACAAAAGTATAGTGAAATAGCCTTGCAGGATAAAGCAACCAATCAATCCTCCTGCTGTGGTGCGGGTGGTTGTAGTACAGAAGTGTATAATATCATGAGTGAAGACTATACGGATCTAGAAGGGTATAACGCAGATGCAGATTTAGGCTTAGGCTGCGGTCTGCCTACTGAATTTGCAAAAATTAACTTGGGTGACACGGTAATTGATTTAGGAAGTGGAGCAGGCAATGATTCTTTTATAGCAAGACGCGCTACCGGGGAAAAAGGTAAAGTAATTGGAATTGATTTCACACCCGCCATGATTGAAAAGGCAAGAATCAACGCTGAAAAATTATCTTTTCATAATGTAGAATTTCGTCAGGGTGATATTGAGCATTTACCTGTTTCAGCAAATATGGCCGATGTAGTAGTGAGTAATTGTGTTTTAAATTTAGTGCCTAACAAAGGAGCGGTTATTCAAGAAATTTTTAGAGTTTTAAAACCAGGAGGACACTTTTCAATTTCCGACGTTGTTTTGAATGGAGCTTTACCAGACAAATGGAAAACAGTAGCAGAGCTATATGCAGGGTGTGTTTCAGGGGCTATACAAAAGCAGGTTTATATTGACTTGATTGAAGCTGCAGGATTTCAACATATCGTATTACAAAAAGATAAGCCAATCATTATTCCGGACGATATTTTAATCAATCATTTATCAAAGGAAGAAATTCAAGACTATAAAAAAGGAAATACTACGATTAGCAGCGTTACAGTTTATGCTGAGAAACCATTGAAAGACACAAAGGTTGAATGCACTCCAGGTGCAGGCTGTTGCTGATAATAAAATCCAAAATAATTTGAACCGAAATAAAAATGAAAGACAGTCCATCTACCTCAGAAAAAGCATCCGAAGTAAAGAAGTTGTTATTTGTTTGTGTTGAAAATAGCAATCGTTCACAAATGAGCCAGGCCTTTGCAAAAATCTTAGGTGGTGAGCAAGTAGCAGCCTACAGTGCAGGAAGTAAACCCAGCGGCATAGTAAATCCTAAAGCGATTGCGGCAATGAAAGAGCTTGACTATGATTTAAGTATTCATGACAGCAAGAGTTTGGAAGAGGTTAAAAATTTTGCCCCATTTGATGCAGTAGTTACCATGGGGTGCGGAGATGCCTGCCCTTGGATGCCAGCTAAACAATTTATTGATTGGCAAATACCTGATCCTAAGTTTATGGAACCGAAGGAGTTTAATGAAGT
>CANCRO010000026.1 GCA_947380605.1 Chitinophagaceae bacterium | reverse complement strand
TTTTTCAATAATTTAAAGAATCGATAATTTAAAAAAACAGCACTAAAAGTGAGTCCGCTTACAAACCCAATCCACATCCCAGCGGCACCCATTTTAAAGGTGAATGCCATTAGGCAGCCAATGGGAATTCCTACTACCCAGTAAGCAATCAAAATGTATAGCGTAGGTATTTTTACATCTTTTATACCTCTTAATAAACCCACTGCAGTTACTTGTGAAGCATCTGAAATTTGGAATACAGCTGCGAATAACATTAAAACAGAAGCTAGCGCCATAACAGTAGGTTCATTATTAAAAGCTAGTGGCAAATAATTTCTAAAGGAAATAAAAAATGCAACACCTAGTATGCCGTAGACTAAACTACTTGCTAGTGTACTTTTACCAATAAGATGAATGTCTCTCCAATTATTTCTACCTAATGCATTACTTACTCTTATTGAGCCTCCTTGCGCTAATCCCCAAGAAACCATAAAGGCAAGGGAAGCACAACTTAGTGCTATTTGATGAGCGGCTAGTTGAATGGCTCCTAAGGTACCAATGATGATGCTTGAAACAGCAAATGCACCTGATTCCATGGTAGCCTGCAGGCTGCTAGGAATTCCGATATGTAATAATTCTTTGATAGTTTGAAAGGTAATAATCCATTGTTTTTTTCTAACGGCCATGTACCTGCTAAAAAAAGGATTGACAAATAAAACAACTATAAATATTACTAAGATTAAAATTCTAGTGATTAATGTTCCATAACCTGCACCAGTTAATTCAAGTCTTGGAAATCCTAGATTTCCATATACTAAAAACCAGTTGATTAAAATATTTATCGGTAATGCTGCTATCGAAAGGAGCATCGCTGTTTTAGTCCTTTCCAATCCGTCTGCGAATTGTTTTAAACTAATAAACATCATCATCGGAATGATAGACCAGCCCATAATTTGAAGATAAGGAGCACCTAAAGTACTTACTTCAACATCTTGACCGAGATGAAACAAAATATTTTTACTGAAGTGTAAGGTGACAGCAATAATTACCGCCGCAATGGTACATAACCAAAATCCATTAAATAAATAATGGGATACTTTTGAATCGTCTTTTTGGCCATTGGCCATAGAAACAGTTTGTGAAATTGACATAGTCATTCCAAACCCAAGCACAAAGGGAATATTGAGTACACTGTTTACCAGGGCTGCAGCAGCTAATTGTTGATAGCTTATTTTACCTACCATAATACTGTCGATAATACCGAGTGCCATTTGAGTTAGCTCTCCTAAAATGATGGGGGCTGATAATTTCCAAGTTATAAAAGCGTCCTTCTTAAAGTTCATAAGGCTGCAAAGCTAATAAATTGTGGGGTAGGGCTTGCCCTATTTTCGTAACTGATTTAATAATCAATCTTTATCAAGTAATTTTACTAAATGTATTCAAAGCAGGAAGCGTCATTTTTAAATCAGAAATTTTGGACTTCTCTAGGCCAATATTTAGCACCTATTTCATCAGCAGAGGGAGAAAAAATAAACTGGATAAATTACAAAACAGGAGAGAAGGATATTCGATTTTTGATGGTTGCTGAAAATGATCTTGCTAAAATATCTATTACTTTTTCTCACAAGGATACTGATTTACAAAAACTTTATGTTGAAAAAATGGTACAGCTTAAAAATACGCTGCATCAATTTTTAACAGAGCAATGGCAATGGAATCTGCTTTGTTCGGATTCGAATGGCAGGGTGATAAGTGAAATATATTCCTCCATACAAAATGTGAATGTGCTTGATTCAACTGATTGGCCAGTAATGATTTCGTTTTTTAAAGAGCGAATAATTGCATTGGATAAGTTTTGGTGTGAAAATAAATACGCGTTTGAACGTTAGTTTATTTTATCGATCTAATTTTTAATCAAAAAAATATTTTCAATAATGGATCCTTCGATTACTGCCAATAAGCTTGTAGCGCAATATGGTCTTTTACCTCATCCAGAAGGTGGATATTATAAAGAAAATTACCGTTCCTTAGAAAGGATTTCAGTGAATGCACTTCCTGACCGTTTTACGGAAGATAAATGTTTAAGTACAGCCATTTATTTTTTGTTGGAAAAGGGAAATTTTTCAGCATTTCACAGAATTAAAAGCGATGAATGTTGGCATTTTTATGCTGGCGCTGGTCTATTGATTTATATTTTATTTCCTGATGGTCGTTTAGAGATTATTCGGCTTGGAAATAATAGCTCAAATGGAGAGCAGTTTCAAGCTGTAGTGCCTGCTTCTTGCTGGTTTGCATCAGAACCTGCTGAAGGATCCGACTTTTCATTCGTTGGTTGTACAGTAGCTCCTGGATTTGACTTTACCGATTTTGAATTAGCCCATAAGGATTTATTGTCTGAACAATTTCCTCAGCATAGGGCTTTAATCAACCGACTCATTAGATGATATTAATTTGATATATCATACTAAATTTTCTAGTTACTTTAAACTTTTGTAAGTTTAATCTGTCCAAGTCAAAGTTTAATTTAGATCCTAATTAAATATTATGATTTGAATTTACTTCGATTGGGGCATACTTGTATTTAAAATTGTATGAATTCTTATGAAAAAATGGTTCTTAGTGCTTTTGATCTTGTGCGCTTCATTGACCAGCATTTCACAGGATTTTAGTAATAAGGGAAAGGATTTTTGGGTTGCCTATACGGGTCATATTGATGCAACTTCATCAAGGATGGCCTTATATATTACTTCAGATAAAGATGCAATAGTTACTGTTGAAGTAAATGGAGTTGCCTCTGCACCAGTCACTGCTTATGCAAATAGAGTAACTACTATTCAAATTACGAGTGCTACCACACCTAGCAATTTGCTGGCTTATAATTCACAATCTGAAGGGATTGGTACCAAAAAAGGTATTCATATTTCTAGCACCCAGGACGTTGCAGTATATGCGCATATTTTAAATGCAGCAAGGTCTGGCTCCACTCTTGTAATTCCAACTGCTGTGTTGGGAAGAGAGTATTATGCTGCTAGTTACCAATCAGTAGGTACTGGAGCTGGCAATTATTCTGAATTTGCTGTTGTAGCAACAGAAGATAGTACAACGGTTGACATAGTGCCTACACAACCTGATATATCCAATAAGCGCGCTGCTAATGTGTCTTTTCAGGTCAAGCTCAATAAAGGAGATGTTTATCAATATCAAAGTGTTAATGATCTATCAGGTTCTTATATCAAATCAGTAGCTTCATCTACCGTTTCTTGTAAACCAATTGCTGTTTTTTCTGGATCTACTAGAACATTTATGGGCTGCCCAAATGCTAGTTCGGGAGATAATTTATATCAGCAGATGTTTCCTTTTTCATCCTGGGGTAAGATTTATTATACCGCTCCTTTTAAAAATAAATCCTACGATATTTTTAGAATATTTGTACAGGATCCATCAGAGATAGTTTATGTAGATGGGGCTGCATTAAATCCATCGTCCATTATTAGTAATCGCTATTATGATCTAAGTACTTCAGGAAATAATAAAGCCCAAGTGATCAGTTCCAATAAACCCATTTGTGTATTGCAATATATCACCGCACAAAATTGTGATAATGTTCCGAGTGATCCTGAAATGATCATATTAAATTCAATAGAGCAAACCTTGAGTGATATTACGGTCATGTCGGCAAGAAAGGATTTGACTCCTCCCAATACTCAAATAGATAATCACTATTTAAATATAATTTTTAAGACGAGTACTTTCAATTCTTTAAAAATTGATGGGTCAACACCAATTGCAGTGCCGACTGCTATTGGTAGCACTGGATACTCCTATATTCAAGAAGATGTAACTTCTTCTACTAATGTAAATCCTTATCATCGAATAGTTTCTGATAGTGGTTTTATGTGCATTGCCTATGGTTTTGGTACAGTAGAATCTTATGGATATAATGCAGGTACTAATGTGAAAGACCTTTATCAATATATTACACTTCGAAGTCAATATGCTTCTGTTAATTTTCCAGCTACTTGCAAAGGAACTCCAGTAAATTTATATATCACCTTACCTTATTTGCCTACAAGTTTAGTTTGGGATTTTGCTAATAATTCTGGAGTTAGCCCTAATCAAAATGTCATTAATAATGCGCCTATTCCTGATAGTGTATTTGTTAGAGATGGTAGAAATGTAAATGTATTTAAATTGCCTGGTTTGTATAATTTTACTGTAAAAGGAACGGTGCCCATTAAGGTAATTGCCAATAATCCATCGCCCGATGGATGCAGTGGATTACAAGAAATTAATTATGATGTATTGGTTTATGATTCACCCAAAGCAAATTTTACCATTACTCAAACTGGATGTGTTACCGATGATGTTAAGTTTTTTGATGCTACCATTGGAAGTGGTAGACCAACTGTAAAATGGAATTGGGATTTTGGTGATGCTACCTTTGATAAGGTAAAGGATCCAGTGAAAAGATATTCCAATGCTGCACCAGGTTCTTTTGCAGTTAAAATGATTTCGATCAATGATATTGGATGTATTGCAGACACGACTATTCCAATTGCGATTAGTACTGTTCCCAAAGCTCAATTTTTGATGACGGATACTATTTGTACCAGTAAAGCAATTGTGTTGACCGATTCAAGTTCAAATGAAGTAGGAACCATCGTTAAATGGTATTGGGATTATGGGGATGGATTATTTGATACGCTTCAAACAAAATCTAATCGCTCTCATACTTATAGTTCATCGGGTTCTAAAACAGTTACTTTGAAGGTAGTGACGAATACGGGTTGTAAAAGTTCAGTTGCCAGTAAAAATATAGTCATTCATCCAAACCCTATCGCTGGATTTATTTCTCCTGAGGTCTGTTTAAGTGATAGCTATGCAGAATTTAAAGATACCAGCTCAATAGCAACGAGTGCTATTGTTAGTTGGTTATGGAATTTCGGAGATCCAGTTTCTGGTTCTTTAAATGTTTCTAGTTTGCAAAATCCTAAACACAGTTATTCAGTAGTAGGGCCTTATACTGTAAACTTAACAGTTACAGGTAGTGGAGGATGTGCTAGTACAATTAGTCAAGATTTCATTGTTAATGCTAGTAATCCAAAGGCAGATTTTACGGTGGGTAATTCAGTTACTCTTTGTGCTAATGATTCGGTAAGTATCACTAATGTCTCTTCTGTATTTCCTGGTTCAGTAACCAAGGTAGAAATTTATTGGGATAATAATGGAGCACCGAATTTATTTGAGTTAGATGATTTCCCTTTCATTGGAAAAATATATAAACATTTGTATCCTAATTTTCAGACACCACTTACAAAAAATTACATCATTCGATTAAGGGCTTATTCTGGAACAATTTGTGTTGAAGATAAATTGCAGACGATAACAGTTAATGCATCACCCAAGGTGAATTTTGGCAGTTTATCTCCTCTATGTTTGGATACCTTACCTTATCAAATTATACAAGCTTCAGAGATGGCTAGTATACCTGGAACATTTAAATTCAGTGGTCTAGGTGTTTCAAGTGCTGGAATTTTTAACCCCACTATTGCAGGAGCAGGTAACCATCGAATTTTATATACGTATACTTCCTCCGCTGGAGGCTGTATAGATACTGCCTCTCAGTTGATTACAGTAATGGCACCACCTATAGCTGATTTTAATTATGATCAACCTGCCTGCGAAACAAAAAATATTTTTTTTAATAGCAACTCTTCTTCAACGGTAGGGAATTTAACACAATTCAATTGGGATTTTGGAGATGGATTAGCAGTAATAAAAAATACTCCGCAATCTTTTTCTCATGTTTTTTCAAAAGCTGGGGATTATTTTGTTGCACTAAAAGTGTCTACTTCTAATGGTTGCGTCAGTTCTTTACAACAGTTAAAGGTTTCTGTTAGACCATTACCACATCCTAATTTTTCGGTACCTGCAACTGCCTGTTTACCCAATGCATCAGTATTATTCACTAATCAGACTACCATTGGAGATGGAACTGAAAATGCAATAACTTATAATTGGGTTTTTGGTGATCCAATGAGTGGCATAAATAATATTTCTATCGCTAACTCTCCAACACATATCTATTCATCTATTGGGGCTTATAATATATATTTAAAGGCTACTAGCGGTAATGGTTGTGTGAGTGACACAACGATTATCTTTAATGCTATTCATTCACAACCTAAGGCAATTATAGGCACCGATTTGCCAGAAGTTTGTATTGGTAATAAAGTTGTATTCTCATCAATGTTAAGCGGTATAGATACTGTTGCAACAGCATGGAATTGGAGTTTTGGTGATGGACAAAGTGATTTGACTCGAAGCCCAGAACATTTATATAAATCAGCTAGTACTTTTGATGTAAGTCTTTCAATCAAAAATAATTTTGGTTGTATGAGTGATACAGTAAAAAAAATATTTGCTGTAAATCCAAGTCCAACAGTTGATATTGGACCCGATAGAGTAGTGCTAGAAGGAGGTTCTTTAGTTTTATCTTCTTTGGTAACGGGTACCGAATTACAATATTTATGGTCACCAGCTAGCTATTTAAATTCTGTAACTAATCCAAGTGCAACTGTGGTAAATCCATTAACAGATATAGGTTATACGTTGACGATAACGGCAAAGGGTGGTTGTAAATCTTCAGACAGTTTGTTTATTAAGATTTTGTCAGCCCTCAAAGTGCCTAATTTATTTTCTCCCAATGGAGATGGAGTTAACGACAGGTGGTTAATTAAATATTTAGATTCTTATCCAGATTGTAGTTTACAAGTATTTACTAGAAGTGGACAACTCGTGTATGAAACAAAGAAATACACGGATGCTACTGCCTGGGATGGAACTTTAAAGGGAAAGCAATTACCTTTTGATACTTATTATTATATTTTACAGCCAGGAAGTGGTCGAAAGCCTATTACTGGATATGTCACTATTGTAAAATAGTAGTCATTCTATCAAAACCTATTAATGAAAAATATAATTATTTTATTATTCTTTCTATTTTCATCTGGATTTATTTTTTCTCAATCCAAGCCATATTATTCGCAATATATTTTGAATAATTATATTCTTAATCCAGCCGTTGCTGGAATTGAAAATTATAAGGATGTAAAATTAAGTTATCGGAATCAATGGGTAGGTATCGATGGTGCACCTGTTACCACTTATTTTAGTATTCATGGTCCTATTGGAAAGACAGACTATAAAACTTCTGCTACCTCATTTGAAGTGCCTGGTAAAAATCCACGAGGTAAGCAATTTTCTGAAAATTACACTGCTCCTGATGCTCACCATGGGGTAGGTATTACCGCATTGAATGATAAAACCGGTTTTATTAATCGTTGGACAACTTATGCTTCTTATGCTTATCACCAACCCTTAAGTGTTGCCACTACTTTATCTGCTGGAATAAATATGGGCGTAACAGGATTTAATTTGGATAGAACAAAAATTAATTTTGCTGACTTAGATCCGAATGATCCAGCCATCGGGTTTATAAATGGAGAAGTAAAAGTTATCAAGCCTGAGCTTGGTGCTGGGCTGTGGCTTTATGGTGCAGATTACTTTGCTGGACTTTCAGTACAAAACATTTTATTGGGACCTGTAAAGTTTAATAGCGGTGCTACGAATGGTAATTATTTTTCTCCTAATTATTTTTTAACTGGAGGCCATCGTTTTTTTCTGACAGATGATATCAGTGCACTTCCTTCTGTAATGATACAATACATGCAACCTCAATTATATGGACTTCATACCAATGTAAAATTACAATACCTTGATAAGCTTTGGGTAGGGGGGAGCTATCACTTTTCTGATTTAATTAGTGGCTATTCTGCTATGGCTGGTTTCAATTTGTCCAATACTTTCAATATCAGTTATGCCTATGAAACTAGCATGGGTTCTCAATACAGAATTTTTACAAAAAATACCCATGAAATTGTTTTGGGATTTTTGTTAGGTAATAAATATGGTGATTTTTGTCCTAGAAATGTTTGGTAGGGGGCATAAAAAACAGTTGATTAAGTTTTCACTTAATCAACTGTTTTTTATAGTTCAATATTTTTCAGCATGCTGGTCGCACATAGTTAATGTAAAGACCCGTCAGAAAATCTATATTATTATTACGGCCAATAGGTAGGTATTTTTTTACGTAAAAAGGCAACGCTTCTTTCTAATTGGTCCATTCCATCAACACCATCTTCAATACTAATCCAACTATCAAAACCTACTCTTTTTAATTCAGTAAAAATGGCATCATAATCATTCAGTCCTTTACCTATTTCGCCATGACTTAATCTTTTTGCATAACCTGCAGCACCGCCTTCTTCTTTTCTAAGGTCTTCTAAAGTACCTTCTTTTAAATAACGGTCACTTGCATGCATAGTTACAACTCGGTGAGATACGCGCTTAAGTAATTCAATTGGATCTTCACCTGCTAAATAAGTATTACTTGGATCATAGTTTACTCCAAAAAATGGATGCTCAATACTATCAACTAGCTGGCAGAATACATCCATTTGTTGTGCAAATTCAGGATATGTCCAAAAATCATCCTTGTAATGATTTTCTAGAATTAGTGTAATATTTCTTTCTTGAGCATAAGGAAGACATTCATAGATACAATCAGCGGCTAATTTAACTCCATCATTAATTGATAATTCAGGTCTACGCTGACCAGATAACACTCTACAATAGTTGCCGCCTAAAGTATGCGTCATATCGATCCATTTTTTTTGCTTAGCAACTTCTATGTCACGAAATGCTTTATCGGGATGGGTAAAATCAGGCGAGCAGCACATCATCGGGATTGTCTTGCCATGATCTTCCACTTGCTTTCTAAACGGAAGCCAATTTTTTTCGTCACTCATTTCTAAAAATCCTGCATACCATTCCAATCCTTCAATATCAAGTTTACAGGCTAGTTCAATCCACTCAGACACCTTCATTGTTCCATCTTTACACAATTGTTGCATGAAGGCTTTTGGAAATACAGCTATTTTCGGCATAGTTTTTTATTTGATTTGTTTATTTACTTACTTGAATTGTACTTGCATCTTTAGGTGGATTACGACCTATAAATGGATGTTGTTCTAATTCTACCACTTGTCCACTGATAGGTCCGCATTCGTCGGCTAACCAATAGATGGCAGCTGCAGCAATTTCTTTAGGCCATAAAATACGACCTGCAGGAGCGTATACTGATGGTAGATCTTTGTACCAATCTTCTGCTAAGCCGTGTTCCTTCTTTCTTTCGCGTTCTGTCTCGGTTAAAATCCAACCAGGATTAATTTGATTAACCCTCACCTGATTTTCACGATGAAGGGTATCGCCCAAATTACGAGTTAAGGTCATTAATGCACCTTTAGAAACACTATAAGCAAGTAGGTTAGGTTCCCCACTATATGCATTGACAGATCCAATATTTAGCACACAACCTTTATTTTGAGTAAGCTGAGGAAGCGCTGCTTTAATTAGTAAAAAAGGCGCAACCGTATTTACTTGAAAAATACGTTGTAAAAATTCACTGTCAGTGGTGTGAATATTGGAGGAGGCAACGATTGCTGCATTATTAACTATTGCATCTAATTTTCCAAAACTTTTTACTGCAACATCTACTAAACGTTCAGCAGTTCCAGCTTCAGCTAAATTATCAATATGCAATACAGCATTTTCTTTTCCTAATTCAGCTACTACTTCTTCTCCCCATTTTTGTTCTAAACCATGGATCACGACTTTTGCTCCTTCCGAAACACATTTCATCGCAATCGCTTTTCCAATACCCGTAGTACTTCCGGTAATAATAATTACTTTATCTTTTAATCGCATTTATACAGGTTTTAAAACGCTTTTTACAACTTCCCCTTTATGCATTTTTTCAAATGCTTCATGCCAATCGGTAATTGCCCAAACGCCACCAATGATAGGCTTAACATCTAACATTCCTGTAGAAAGTAAACGAATTACTTTTTCCCAAATTGGCCAGTTATGACTAAAGCTACCTTTTAAGGTTACATTTTTTTGAACTAATGGATCCAAAGAAAAACCAAGTGGTTGAGGTCCCCATCCAACTTTAGTAATATGTCCATTAGGTCTTACCAATTGTATTGCAATCTTAAGCGTGATACTAGCACCTGCTGCATCAATGATAAAATCTGCACCCAATCCATCTTTTTGTTTGGCCCATTCTGTGGCATCACCAACGATTACATCACAGCCATATTGTTTAGCAATATTAAGCCGGTGACGGTCATTTTCTAAACCAACAATAGCCACTTCAGCACCACATAATCTTGCCATCGCTGCACAAAGAATACCAATGGTTCCAGGGCCAAGAACGATTACTCTGTCGCCTGGTTTAATATGAGAATTTTCAACTACTGCATTATACGCTACACAACAAGGCTCTGTAAGACAAGCTTGTTCAAATGGAAGATTATCAGGAACATTATGTAAGCACCTAGCAGGTACTCGTACATATTTGGTCATAGCGCCGTTAACACCATATCCAAATCCTTTTCTATCTGGGTCTAGATTATATAAACCTGTTCTAGTTAAAGGACTATTAGGATTGATAATAGCAGCGGTTTCGCTCACTACTCTGTCACCTTCTTTCCATCCAGTTACTCTGCTTCCAATTTCAGCAATATGGCCACCAAATTCATGTCCAAGTACTACTGGATAATTAACTGGCCAGCTATGGTCAGATGTCCATTGATGTAAGTCACTTCCACATACTCCAACATTCGCTACTTCTAATAAGATATCATCTTCACCAATAGTAGGTCTTTCGATTTCACGTATTTCAACTGAGCCTTTTTCAGGAGAAAAATTTACAACTGCAGCCGATGTATTTTTTGTTGACATATAAATTAATTTTTAAATATTTTAATCAATTTAGGCAATATCGCCATAAGCATGAATCTTTTCACAAATCAACCTCAAGGAAGCTTCTAGGTTACCATCTGCAGTTTTGAAAGCATCTGCATCAATAGTAAGTGGAGCTCCCAATACTACCAATGGCGCACCATATGCGGGACATTGAATGGCTTGTTCTAGGGTCAATCCACCAACAGCTTGTACAGGTATTTTAACTGCATTCACTACTTCTTTTAATTGGTCTAATGGACTAGGCATACGTAAACCCTGAGCGGCGATACCTCTTCTTTCATCATAACCAATATGGTGAATAACATAATCACAGCCTAAGTCTTCTAACCATTTTGCCGCTTCCACCATGTCAGGACAACCTAGGTTGTCACCCATTACTTTAGCGCCAAAATCTTTTCCAGCTTTTACTACACATTTAATTGTTTCAGCGTGAGCACGAGCCATTACAACTACATGCGTTGCTCCAGCTTTTGCCATCATTTCTGCTTCTAGATAGCCACCATCCATTGTTTTTAAATCTGCAACGATTGGAATACCAGGAAATGCTTCACGGAGTTTTTTTACACCATGCAATCCTTCTGCTAAAATTAAAGGAGTACCCGCTTCTAGCCAGTCAACTCCTGCGCGCATAGCCATAGCAGCAGTTTCTAGCGCTTCATCGATATTTGTTAGGTCAAGTGATATTTGTACAATCGGCTTCATTTGAATAGTTTTAAGTTAAGGGCTTAAAATTAGGTTAAGAATCTTATGTAAAGCAATTTGGAACTGTTTTTTTTTTTGATATATTTTTTGTATAAAATTACTCTTGAAATAACCCTAGGGGCTTATAGAATCCTATGATTGATCATTATTCACCAGTTCAGTATCTATCAAAATTTGGGAAATTCCCTATTCATTGCATAAATTACTTTATCGATCGTTTTCAAACGAACCAAAAAATAGCAATATGAAAAATAACCGTAGCTACATTTTACTTATTCTAGTGGCAAGTATTGTATTTGCTAGTGCTTTTAAAAGTAACCAGCATTCGTCTGCCCCTCCAGAAAAATGGATTTCCTTATTTAATGGAAAAGATCTTACTGGTTGGAGTTCAAGAGGGGTGGTGAATTGGAAAGTCATTAATGGAGTAATCACTGGATCGGGAGGCCTTGGTCATCTTTATGCAGCTCCAGTAGTAACTGATTTTGAAGCAAAGGGTGAATTTCGGATTACTGATTTAGGCAATGGAGCAAATAGTGGTTTTTATTTTAGGTCAAATGAATCCAAAGATAATCCGAACGGATTTCCAAGAGGGTACGAAGCTCAAATTTGTAATAGTCAAGATGCTTATACAGGATGGCTTTGGAAACCAGGAACACCTACGGGTAAAGCATCTGCTCTACTAACCAAGGATGGAGAATGGTTTACGATGCGGGTAAAAGCAGTTGGGGCACATATTCAGATTTGGGTGAAAGATTCATTGGTTACTACGCACGATGATGCAGATTATACGCAAGGACATTTTGCTTTACAATGTCATAATGATAAAATGTTGGCTGAAGCGCGCAACTTGTATTACAGAGTAATCAAATAAAATTCAGCAACTTTATTAGCAGGATTGATATTTTTTAATATAGTTTTTTTCTTACTTGCTAACTAGCTTATGCCCTCGAACTGCATAAAATAAAATAACTACATAGCAAGGAATCACCATCCAATAAGCTTGGTGAGGCGAAAAGTGATCCGCTATTCGTCCATAAATTAATGGTAGAATAGCTCCGCCACCGATGGCCATGATTAAAAGGGATGAGCCAATTTTAGTAAATGATCCCAGCCCATTTAATGCGAGAGGCCAAATAGAAGGGTAGATAAGTGCATTTGCCAATCCAAGTAAAGCGATAAAAGTAAGCGATATCTTTCCGTTGGTTACCAGCGCAAGAAGACAAAATATGATTCCTAAAATTGCTGATACTTGCAAAGCCTTTTCCTGCGAAATGAAACGTGGAATAACAATGATGCCGATTAGATAGCCTATCAACATTCCTGAAAGCGTAAAGCTGGTGAAAAACTTAGCTGTGGAAAGGGCGATACCTTGAGAAGCTCCATATAAGATGATACTATCTCCCGCAATTACTTCCACTCCTACATATAAGAAGAGGGCAACTACTCCCATCATTAAATGGGGAAATTGAAAAATACTAGTTTTGGTTTGAACGTTTTTTATAGGCGTATCTTCTTCTTCTTTTTCAGGATCAATTTCTGGAAGTCCAGAGCGGTAAATAAAAATAGCCATCACTAATAATAGCATCGTCATAAATGCATAAGGGGCGATCACCTTATTGGCGATTTGTTGCAGCACAATAGATTTTTTTTCTAAGTCTGCTGCATATTGATTGAGATTAGTTTGGTCTGAATCGTTTAAAAGAATTGCACCTAATATGATGGGCGCTATGATGCCTGCAATACCATTGCAAATCCCCATGATGCTAATTCTTTTCGCAGCACTTTTTCTAGGCCCTAACATGACCACATAAGGGTTAGCGGCAGTCTGTAAAATAGCTAGTCCACTACCTTGTATAAATTGTCCTACAAGAAATAGTGAAAACATTCTCGTTTTTGCTGCAGGAATAAAAAGTAAAGTGCCTAATGAAATCAGTAATAACCCTATAGTCATCCCATTTTTAAAACCTGTTTTTTTTAATAATGCAGCAGAGGGTAGGGCTAGAAGTAAATAAGAAATGTAAAATGAAAAGGCAACTAAATAAGAGGAGATATTATTTAGCTGGCAAGTTATTTTTAAATAAGGAATTAATACAGAACCTAACCAAGTTACAAAACCAAAAACGAAAAATAGTAATCCAATGATGAATAAATATTTGAGATTAGTTTTTTCATCTGTAGCAATTGGTTGGGACGAATGGATGGATGTCGTCATGCTTTTCGTATAATATCCAGTGCTTTTTTAACACTGCCGTTGGTTAATAGTATTTCTTTTACTTGATCGTAATCTGAAAGACCTGATTTCTCCATTAGCATTTTTACTGCTCGGTCAGTAATTTTATCATTGATTAATTTCACATTAACCATTCTATTATCTTCCACTCTTCCCAATCTAATCATGGTGGTGGTGCTAATCATATCAAATAACATTTTCTGTGCCGTAGCACATTTCATTCTTGTACTTCCGCAGATAAATTCAGGCCCAGTAATCACTTCCACAGGATAATTAGCTTTTGCTGCAATGGTTGAATCTGGATTGCTTACAATGCAGCCAGTAGTGATATTATTTTTTTGACATTGGGTAAGAGCTGATAATACAAATGGAGTAGAACCACTTGCAGAAATACCGAGCACAATATCTTTTTCAGAAATATTTTTTTCAACTAACATTTCCCAACCTGCTGCTGTGTCATCTTCTTTTTCTTCCAGCGCTAATACTAAATTTTCTTTTCCTCCTGCAAGAATAACATCTACCATGCCTGGTTCAACGCCATAAGTAGTTGGAAGTTCAATTACATCTAAAACAGAAAGTCGACCGCCACTTCCTGCTCCGAGATAAAACAATCTTCCTCCTGATTCGAGCTTATTTACAATTGCCTCAATGAGCGTGTTAATTTTTGGTAATTCTTTTTCTATGGCTAGTGCAACTGTTTTGTCTTCAGCATTAATACTTGCTGTCAATTCTTGGATAGACTTTTTTTCTAAATCTCTGTACTTACCAGGTTGCTCAGTTATTTTTGTCATAAGTTGAATTTGTATTGATTATAATTGAAACAAATTGACAAAAGTTTATCTGCTAGCAATTATAAAGGTTCAAATAGTTGTGTTGAATTAGTTTGCTTTAAATTTTCTATTTAACTTATTTAAAATCAGTTGATGCTGGCGATGCAGTCACTAATTTTAAAGTTTCATTTACCAGTATATCTCCAGTCATTTCACCTAGACTAGTTCTACTTACATAATCATATCTTTTGAAACTTTGAAAATCTTCTTTTGTCAACATATAACCAAAAGCATCATTGGTTAATCCGAAAAGGAAAGCTTGTTTAGTATGCATTTTTCTTTTAAGATAGTAACCAATATTAGGCAAGGCTTCACCGGGAATAGTAACTATTTGAGCAGTGCCAATATTGATTAAATTCTGTTGAGATGAGATTATATTTCCAACTACTTTATCAGATTTCAATTTTGAATTTTCCAAAATGTATTTCATCAATGGTGAGGTAATGGGAAATTGAATAGTTTTGGCAGTGCAATACAATGTAGGGTCAACCTGCACTTTTGCTTTATTAATTATTCTTAAGGCTTCATCTGCTAATAATTCACCAATACGTTTGCACTCATTCCAGTCATTTGCTTCTTCGCCGTTTTTAACTCTATTATCTGCAGTCACCATTCCTCCCTGTGCTCCATTCATGAAAATGGCCATACCACCTACTTTCTGCTCAATTCTTGAATATAAAGGACCACATAAATCTGGACTAAGAATTCCTCTTCTTGAGCCAATCACTTCAGGATGTACTGCATAATTTACTAGTGTAAAAATTGGCTTATCAATATTAGCTCCTGAACTGGCTATTGCTTGAATAACTCCACAACGTGGATCGTACAATTGATCTGCATAATAATTATAAGAAATTTTTCCAATGGCTTCTTCAACATTTGTTTTTAGCGTAGCGGGTTCAAGTTTAGAAATGGCTTCATTTACCGCATCGGCTATTTGTTGAGTGCACCAATCCAGGTATTTAAAATCAGCACCAGTATTTCCCTTTTCATCAGGAAAAGCATATGCATCAGGTGCACTATGCGTATGAGTTGCGCCAATTAAAATATTTTCAGCCGCAATACCCTTGATGAGCTTTCTTGATCTATCTCCTAATATGGAAGTCCATCCCAGATTATCAACACTTACGATTGCAATTCTAGTTTTACCTTTTTCAATCACAACTGCCCTTGCAAATAAATCTCCTTGTTTTTCTTTTGAAGGATTAGGTATTCCAACTCCTCCGGATATTGGTAGTAGGGGATTGGGAGTTATTATTCTTAGTGCTGCCCCTGCTTTGAATGTCTGACCATTAGATAGGGTAGATAAAAATAAAAGAAAAATAAATAGGTTAGTTTTTATAAAAAAATATTTCATAATTTTTATTTAAAAAGATATTATTTTTTAGCGGTAATTATTTTTGTAGGATCGATACAGACATATTTAATGGCTTCTCCAGTATTTCCTAATTGATGAGAATAAGTAATGCTAATTAATCCATCTGCAGATTGAATTAAACAAGGATAAGAAAAACTTCCCTTGCCTACTTCTTCATTTTCCAAAACCGATTTCCATGGCCAGGTACTTCCTTCATCAGCTGAAATATATAGACTCAATCTATGACGACCTTTTTCCTGATCGTTGCTAATATAAGCCCAGCGGCCATCTTGTAATACGAGTGCTTCTACACTGCTCCCTGCATTAGGAATATCGGTTTTAATGGCAGCAGTCCAAGTTTTACCCAAGTCAGCTGATTCGCTTAATTGTAATCTCCCTGGATCATCTCCATTATCACGCATAAAAGCCATGATGTGTTGATCCTTTTTTTGAACTAAAGCAGGTTGTACACCTCCTCTGCTAATGATTGGTAGGCTGGGGTACCAACTCTCTCCATTATTATCTGAAATTGCTACTAAAGAAAAATTGAAACCATCTGAATATAGCGGTAGCAATATTCGACCGTCTTTCAAAATTAACGGCTTAATTCGGGTCATCCATCCAATGGAACGTTTAGATAAATCTTTACTTGCTTCTATAATTGCCTGATCATATTTTTGAGCAAATTCTGACCATCCAGCTCCAGTTTTAGGTAATTGCTTGAATTTAGATTCAGTTTCGGCAGCAAATTTTTCATCCGGTTTTAGCAATATATTATCTTGCCATTGCCATACAGGTGCACCACTTTGATTGTAGTTAACAGAAGTTCTAAATTTTAAAATAGAGTACTGCCATTTATTGGCTTGTACGGCAATCCAAACTAAAAATAATTTACCCTGTGCATTTAAAAATAATACAGGATTGCAATCAGGTAAATCTGGCGTGTCTGCTAATAAAAATGGAGTAGACCAAATTTTTGAACCTTTTACTAGTCTTGCTCCCATAATTTTTACATCATCAGCCGTTCTTTCTCCATGGCCTTGAAACCAAGCTGCTAGTAAGTCTCCATTGGGTAGGCTAACTATACTACTTCCATGAACATGTTCCTTTACCGGTTGAAAAATAAGTGTCTCGTAATTAATAGGTGCTTTCTCTATTGCTTGTTGAGCAAACAAGTAGCTAATTGAAATTAAACCTATTGACAATAAAAGTATTTTTTTCATATAAGGAGCTTATTAATTTAATGGAAACCTTTATTATTTATTGGAGGCACTAATTACTTGTAAGTATCTGCCTAACCAATAGGGAAATAACCAAATATCTCCAGCAGAATATTCTGAAGATCCATGCACATCGCCACCATCTAATGTAAATCGATTGGAGTTGTGTCTTTCAATCGTTAACTCACTAGGAGGAAGCACTTCTTTGGTAGTTTGCTCTCTGAAATTTGGAGCTATACGTTCTATATCATTTCGCTTGCTGTTAACCATTCTCCAATTGACTAAGTCCAGTGGATATTTTTGTAAATACCAAATGGCTTCCTTTAAATCGAAATTTTTCTCGCCTGTGATGGAAGTAAAAATATTCCATGCACCTTCTTTTTCAGGTCTTTCAATTTCCCAATGATCAATAATTGATTGTCTGAATTTTGCTTTTAAAGTGTCGTTAAAAGCATATCTGTAAAGTCCCCAGTACCCAAGGAAATACATTTCATCATCCGAGTGATTCCATGAGCTGGAAAGTAATTTACTTAAACCGTTCGCATCAGCGGGAGCTTCATTGATTACTTTCATCGACCGCATTAAATTTTCTAGGTAGCCATGTTTATTTAAAAGCTCCATTGCTTTATCCTTGTATATTTTTTTACCAGTAAAGCGATAAGCTGTTTGCAACATAGCCGTAATATTAGAAGCGGTTATTTTTCTGTCACCCACTTGAACAGGAAATGCATTCACATATTCTGGACTCCAACGGCCCCATAATGTAGGCTGACCATGCCAGTCAATCAAGTAATATCCATGATCGATGATGTGCGTCATCAGCGTATCGATCAATGTGATGGCTCTTTTTTTCAAATCTGCATCGTCTACTAATTCTGCAATTGCACCGAAGGCAAAAATGTGTCCAATAGCTTCATCACTACTGGTGGTGGATTTCCAATCCCAATCTGGTTCAGCTGCTCTGCGCCAAGGAGTATCTCCACGATTATACCCTGTGCGTTCATATGAACGAGCGGGGAAGCCTGGAATTTTTGTAATAGCATATAATCTTTCCAATGCTTCAAATGATTCACGACAATTTTGAAGTGCTTCAGGAGAGCGTGTTACAGCGTATCTAAAAACTTCAGCTCCTAAATACATCGTAGTCCAAAGTCCATCATTATCTGAATTTTCAAACCATCCAGTAGCTGGATCTCCTTCTTTCATACCAACTAGAGAAGCATTAAATCCATTTCTTAAATGCCTTTCACGTACTTGCTTTTCATAAAAATCCGCTTTTTGTTCTAGCGTCATGTTAACGGAAATAATTTTACCCAAACCTTTATCTGTAAGGATAAGAATAGCATTGTCTGCTCCCTTTGTAATATCAATTACTTGATTAGAAGGCAACCAACGTTTTGAAGCATAGTAATCATATTTCTTATCTTCCTTCAATTTAAATGCACCCATTGAAGATCCAAACCAAATGTTCTGACCAATTTCTTTAATCGCTGTAATATCATTGCTAGGTAGTTTTCTGTAATAATCACCCTTTTGTTTTTTTGTATCGGCATCCATAATAAAATAGCCATTATGAGTGCCAATAAATAATTCTGAATTAGCATGAGCTAATCCAAAACTTGTCAATGACTCTCCATTCAATACTGTTTGAAATGTTTTGTCTTTTGCAGAAAAAGTACCAATCGATTTTGAAGATAAAATCCAGAATAGATTTCTTTTTTGATCAAAAGCGATGTCTTTGATTGGATCAGTCACTTCGCCTTTCCAGGCAATGGTAGCATCTTTTATAAATTGTAAATGAATACCATCGGATATAAGAAAACCAAAATTATTGTCTCCATCAATTAAATTGATTTCAGGTATTGAGTGCTTGGAATTCAACTTGCCTGCCCAGGCATTACTTAACACTACTTTATCATCAGCATAGACAAATTGATTTCTGTAAATATTAATTGCCTTAATATTTTTATCTTTCATAGGGCGAGAAGACATATCAGGAACTAGCTTACCTGGATATAATAATTGAGCAGCTATAGGTTTAAGTATCCCCGTAGTAGAAAGAACTTGGATCACTCCATTTCTGTCACAAATAACTTTTTTTAATGGTGATGAGGGAAGATTCTTGTCAATTTCGAAATTATATTTTTCACTATATTCTTGCTCAAAAGGAAGATCCTTGTGTTTACTTTGAGCAGTTGCAAACTGTAAAAAAGACTGCATAAAAATTAGAAAAAACATAACTTTCTTCAATAGCCTAATAGTCATTGTGGTATAATTATTTTGTGAATAATAAATAGCTTTTTTAAACATAGTGAAGATATCATTTTTACCTCAAAAGTCTATTGAAAATTGCACTAAAAATTGATGGGTTTGCTTGTATTGTGGAAAACATCTTATTATCAATTAAAAATACCAACTTTGAATCGGGTAATTGGATCAGTTTGGGGATAAAATACTAGTATTAATGAGTATTTCAAGTCGTTTATCTTTATTTTTATATATATAATTCTATTTTCAAAATTCTTATTTATGGCTAAAAAATATTGGAGTGAATTTTTAAGAAATCTTAGTAATGATTTGTTTTTAAAATTATCACTTGTTAAATCATTTATATCAATGAAATATAGCTACCTATTCATTGCATTTTTTTTATTATCGATTGTTGGTAAAGCCCAGCAAACTGATCTTATGCCCGTACCTGCTTCTGTTGTGATTAATAAAAACAACTTTCGATTGTCTCCTAATTTTTCCATTGCAATAACAGGAAAAGCAGATGATAGATTATATAAAGAAGCTAGTCGATTTTTTCAACGTTTATCAGAAAGGACTGGACTATTTTTTAAAACTTGGAATGTTACCAAAGAAAATGTGAATCCATTGGCTTCTCTTCAGATTCACGCTAATAAAAAAGGGATTGTTCAAATTAATATGGAGGAATCTTATGAGCTAGTGGTGGATGAGGCTAAAATATCATTAAAGGCGGAAACTGATATTGGTGCAATCAGAGGTTTAGAAACACTTTTACAATTGATAAGTGCTGATCAAAATGGATTTTATTTTAAAGGGGTTACTATAAAAGATTCACCTCGTTTTGCGTGGAGGGGATTATTAATTTCTCAACCTTACCATTTTATGCCAATGGATGTTGTGAAAAGAACACTCGATGCGATGGCAATGGTGAAAATGAATGTTTTGCATTTGTATATTAGCGACGACCAGGGCTATACAATTGAATCAAAGGTTTTTCCGAAGCTTCATCAACAAGCTTCTGGAGGTAATTATTTTACTCAGGTACAAATTGCAGAGATTATTCAATTTGCTGATCAACGTGGAATTAGGATAGTGCCTGAGATAGATTTGCCGGGTCATTCAACAGCTATTCTAACTGCTTTTCCTGAATTAGCCTCTATTCCAAGAGCCTATCAATTACAAGATCATTGGGGAGTTTTTGATCCTACTGTAGATCCTACCAAAGAAAAAAATTATATTTTTTTAGATACGCTGCTTACCGAAGTAGCTTCTTTATTTCCAGATCATTATTTCCATATTGGTGGTGATGAAAATACTGGAAGAGATTGGGCAAAAAGTATTCCTATTCAAGCCTTCATGAAAGAAAAGGGGCTCAATAGTACGGTATCGCTTCAAAATTATTTTAATAGACATATTCAGCAAATATTAAAACGCTCTGGCAAGACTGTTGTTGGTTGGGATGAAATTTTAATGAAGAAAATGGAAGATTCAACAGCAAAGGCCCATTTTGAAAAGGGTGAATTTGATCAATTGATTGAGCAAGAAGTACCTAAGGATATTGTTGTACAATCATGGCGAGGAATGGAAGCTCTTTTATCTTCTGCTAAAAATGGATATAAAAGTATTTTGTCTAAAGGTTATTATATCGATTTGGTTCAACCAACCTCTTATCATTATTTGAATGACCCTATACCATTTAGAAATAAAGTAATCATTCCAGACAGTGAAGCCAATCTAAATAGGTTTGAATCTGAAATAATTAAGAAGATTCAGAATGGACAAAAAATTCTCACCTCAAAAGAGGAGGAGCTCATTATTGGTGGAGAGGCAACTATGTGGACTGAGCATGTATCAGCTGAAACATTTGATTCAAGGGTGTGGCCAAGGTCTGCTGCAATTGCTGAAAGATTATGGTCGCCTGCTACTGTTAGAGATGTGGATGATATGTACCGGAGATTAGATATTATTTCTCTTCAGTTGGAATGGGTTGGTTCTACCCATTTAAAAAATAAAGAAATGATGTTGAGACGTATTGCGGGAGTTGAAAATATTCAAGCCTTGGAAAATGTTGTTGACTTTATTGAGCCGCTTAAAGGGTATAAAAGAAATGCCGCTAATAATTTTACTAAATATTCACCTTATTCACTTTTAGTAGATATTGCAGTGCCTGATCCATCTCCATTGCGTGCATTTAATAAATTAGTAGATTCTCTTACCCAACAACGTACAGCGATACAAATAAAAAGTTTATATCGACAATTGAATTTTTGGAAGAGCAATCATCAGTTGGTTCAGGCAATGGCTATCAATAAACCGCTATTGACTACACTAGTAAAACATTCGGCAGCGCTTAATACAATTTCAAATTATACCATTGAATTTTTGGAAATGAAGGAGCGCCATCAAAATCCTAGTCAGCAGTGGATGAAACAATATGTACAAATATTGAATGAGTCAATGAAACCTTCAGGCTATTGCGAATTACTGATAGGAGAGTCTTTGAAAAAATTAATTACTAACTATAAATAAAAGTAGTTTGTTTGGAATAAAAAATCCATTGGAGATTATACTTTACGATAAAGTGATAAAGCCCAATGGATTTTTTATTTAATAGAAGTAAAAACTATACTGCTTAATTTTTACTATTAAACTCTTAGAAATATTTTTTTGCGGTACATTAAATAAAGTACCGACCATTGAATCAATACATAACAAATAGCTAACACAACCATATCGTATGGAGTGCCTACTAATTGACCCAACCATTTGAATGCACCAACTGTAGAATATTTCCAGTCAATAAAATGCTCTGATATATAAATAAAGATGGAGTTCATTCCGATGATTCTAAAGAAAAAAGCCCATTTTTTGTAGCCTTTAACATCAATCAAATAATAAAATATGGATAACAAAATAAGGCTATAGCCCCCTACATTCATAGCGAAAGAACTAGTCCATAAATTTTTATTGAAGGGTAATACTAGATTCCATAAATGTGCAACTGCAATAAAAATGAATCCAAGGATAGCCATTGATAATGATTTTTTAGAAGGATCCATTTTTCCATTCTTTAAAAAATTACCTGTAAGAATACCTAATAATCCTGTTGAAATTGCTGGAATAGTAGATACTAATCCTTCTGGGTCATGTATTTTTAAATAAAGTCTGCCTGGCATTATCGAACGATCTAGATAAGAAACTATATTTCCTTCCATAGTAAGATCTCCTGCAGGGAAACCTGGAGCAGAGCAGAATGACAATAGCATCCAATAGCCAAGGAGCAAAGCTGCAAACCAAATCATTTGTGCTCTTTCTTTAGCAAAGAGGTAAATGATATTGGCAAACATATAGCCCAGACCAATACGGCCAAGCACACTACCAAAACGAATTTCGGAAATGGGTTGTATCTCAAGCCCATTATTGTAAAAGATACCAATCAACACTAAAATCAAACCTCTTTTTATTACCCTAAGTAATAAATCTTTTTTGGAGGCGCCTTTTTCCATTTCTCTACCTACAGAAAATGGGGTAGCTGCACCTGCCATAAATAGAAATAGGGGAAAAATTAAGTCATAAAAATTAAATCCATTCCATGCTGGATGAGTTAATTCACTAGAAACTGCTCCCCAAAATGGAGAGCCACTAGCTTTATATAGTTGATGAAAAATCTCTTCGGCTCCCATAATCCAGAACATATCAAATCCGCGCAGGGCGTCTAATGAATAAAGTCTTTCAGGTTGATTGTTGATGGCTGTTGACATAATTTTGTTATTAATATTTTAAATGCCGAAATATGAAAATTTTAAATGAACATTTCCGATGTTTGAAGGTAAGCTGCAAAATGATAAAGCGTACTCTTTTTTATCCACGATTATAAATTAAACTAAGGGCTGATTTTATTCAATGATTAATTTTTAATTGCTCCATAATCTATTGAGCCTACTAATTATTTACTGTATGAGGTCTTTTTTAGTACCCATCCAAAAGGCAATATTTTTTCTTTGCCAGGTATAACATACGGCAACCGTATCACCGAAGCTAATCAATCCAGGATAAGAAAATTCATCATCTCCTTTACCTTTTTCTATGTTTAAATTTTTTGGCCAAGTGATTCCATTATCAAAAGATACACCCAGTAACAATGGTGCTCTATCACCATCATTTCTATTATCAGGATTATAGGCTAGCACTAAAACATTATTGGCGAGTTGAGCTACATCAATACCGCTATTTGGATTGGGTAAGCTGGTTTTGTAAATAGGCGCCCATGTTTTTCCATAGTCTTTGGAATCGCTTCTACAAATAATTCCTAGTTCACTTCTTATCAGCATATGAACATAGCCTGGTTTGGATTCCCAAAGGGTAGGCTGAATCAATTCTTTATTTTGTAAACTGGTATCGGCTAATGCTAAGTAAGGGGTTGCAGTCCAAGTTTTACCTTTATCTTCACTACGATCAGTAAATACATGATAGCCTTGGTATTCATGCGATGAACCAGCAAGCCAGGTTCCGTTAGATAAAACAATGGGTTTACTTCGTACAGGTCCTCGACCACCTTTATCTCCTTTTACCAATTCATAGGCTTCTGACCAGCTTTCGCCATTATCATCGGAGGTTTTTACCCATGTTTCCCAATGTTCAATTTCTTTACCAACCTTAAAAAATAAAAATATTTTTCCTTCGGGAGATTGAAATAGTACTGGATTCCAATGTGCATCATTTCTAATTTTTGCTATTTGTTTGGCTGGTGACCAGTGATTGGGCCTACCTTTTACTAACCATATTGATACATTATCATTTTTCTCTTTTTCTCCAGCAAACCAAGCAACCAAAAAATCATTGTCTTTTAATTTAACTAGGGTGGAGGCATGGCATTCCTTGAAGGGTGGAGTAGCGCCTGCAACAAAATCTTTGATGGGTAAGCTATCGATTTCGAAAACCTGATTAATGGACTGGTCATTTTTAGATTTCCCATTGCTATTGCAACTAGCTAGGGTAAAAATTAGTAGAATGGATAATACAAAATAAGTTTTATTCATCTTTTTATAATTTTAATAATGCCCGATTATTTATTAATTAGCGGTGATTAAAAATCAACCTATTGTTATCAAATAAAGAAGCCTTGTCGGTTTGGTGACAAGGCTTCTTTATTTGAAAAATATATTCCATTGATACATTGACGTATCAATAATAAACTACCAAGGTTTACCAGTTCCTTGAAGCAACCAGAATTTAGACCAAGGGCTATTTTTTCCATCAGCTCCGATATAGCTACTTGCTTCTAATTTATTAATTGCAGCGGTAGTATTGGCTGAATTACTTTGTAGTTCAGTATTATAATAAGCGAATCTTACAGGAATTGCTCCACGCTTTGAAACGTATCCAATGTTTAGAGTAGGTAATCCTGTTCTTCTCCAATCCATATAGGATTCAACAGAAGCTTGCCATGAAGCAATCCATTTTTGTTCCATAATTCTACTAAGCGTACTGTTGTAGGCAACACTAGATTGTGCAAGATAATCATCAGCAGATTTAACACAACCAGCATAACCATTTACAGAAGATTGGTAAGAACTAAATACAGTCCATAGATCAAAAGAAGACTTAACTCCTTTGTTATACCAAGTTTCAGCTGAACCACCAACACTCCATCCTTTAAGCGCAGCTTCTGCAAGATCAAAACAAACCTCATTGTAAGAAGCAAGGCGTTGCTTTAATAAATTACCATTCTTTTGATCATAGATATCCTTACGCATGTAAGAAACAAAATCATTAGATGAGTTTGCTTGTCCACCACCGCTATTTAAGTTATAAGTATAAGTCTCACCCAAATAACTAATTGGAATGCCTACATATTTATCTGTAGTATCATAAAAAGTCTTCACTGCATCAATTGGAGTAGCCCAAGGACGATCAGTAGAATAAGTACTTTGGTTAAATTGCTTAATGTTTCCAGCAGCAGCAGCAGTAGGATTGATATAACGAATACCACCTATAACCATTGTAATTTTTGCCGCATCTCCAGCAGCAGTAAATTTACTTGCATCAACTATCGAACGAGTTACAATTGGTTCTGCCATGATTACTAAACGTGGATCTTTAAGTTCAATTAATTTTGAAACTAAAGTAGCAGACATTTTGTTTCTTTTGAAGTTAGAAGCACCGCCAAAAGCAGAGTTTTTCTGATAAGAAGTGTTTCCATCAATACCAGGAAATGCCATAGTAAAATCATCACCATTACTAGTGAATACTTTGCTAGCAATCGCTTCAACATCAGCTTTTACATCTCTTTTAGAAGATATTCTAAGGTAATAGCGTAACAAAAGTGAATTGGCTAATCTACCCCATTTTTCATTATCACCTTTATATAATACATCTGAACTTTGCGTTGCAGGAGTAATCTCAGGATGACTTGATGTAGTTCCAGCGAATAATAATGCAGCAGCTTTTAGATCCGCAATCACACCATTATAGATGGTTTCTTGTGAGTCAAAAGCAGGGTATTGGTTAGCAGCACCATCTAAGTCTCCTTTAAGGGCAGACGTGTAAGGCGCATCACCCCAAAAATCTGCAATGTAACCAAAGTTAAATGCTCTCATCACTAAGGCAACACCTTGATGGAATTTCAAATTATTGGCTTGTGCTTTTTGTAATAACACTTGGTTATTTCTAAGTCTACCATAAATACCACTCCAATCGGAAGTTCCCCAATCGTAGTTGCTATAGGTACTTGACCATGCATCTTGTGCAGTGTGTTGAACAGCTCCAGACATTATTCCAGAACCTAGATTGCCATAATCCATTGCTGTGCTAGTTAATACACTTGCCATCAAATAATCAGGCGCAGCATCAGAAGGATTTAAGTTATTGGGGTCTTTATTTAACACCTCAAACTTCTGACAAGAAAAAGTTAACAATGCTAACATTAGCATTCCAACCCATATCCTATTAAAATTTTTCATCTTATAAAATTTAGAATTAATTATTATTTATGACTAGAAACGAACGTTTAATTTAATACCAGCTGGAATAGTCCATGGGGTAACATTATAGCGTTCAATACCTTGTCTGAATTGTGACCCATTTCCTTGAGCACCTGATTGAAGGTAGAATGCATTTTCAGGATCTATACCGCACTTAGCTTTTGTCCAGAGAATAATATTTCTGGTATAAACTCCGAAAGAAGCACCTTGAATTTTAGACTTTCCAAACCATTGTTTAGGGAAATCAAAAGACAAGTTAAGTTCACGAAGTTTAATGTAAGATGCATCAAACATATTCTGTTTAGCAAAGTTCCAATTGGCAGTTACCGCATCGCAATAATAATCATAGAAGGTAGTATTTGGATCACCCAAATTTTCTATGTATCCACCACTTCCATCAGAGTATACACCTGGGAAGAAAGCTCCATCATAACTAATTTCTCCATTATCCTCATATTCAAATCCACCCAATGCTTTGGTTGGTCCTCCTACAAGATGTGCAGATTGGAAACCAGACATTTTGATAAATGCATCAGGATTAGATTTTAAGTAAGCTGGGATGTTATTTTTATAAGCATCTGGAATTTTAATACCCATATTCATTTGTCTAGCTAACACCGCATCAGATCCAACATACCTATAGGTTTGAGAGAAAAATGAACCACCTAATCTTGTATCTATACTAGCACTAAGGGTAAATCTTTTATAAGTTACAGCAGTTTGAAAACCTAACAATAATTTCGGGTTGAAATTACCAACTATTTCTTTAGCATTGAAAGCTCCACCCATGAATTTTTGCTGACCACCTCCGTCATCTAATAATGGCCATCCATAATATTTAGAAGTTTTATCTGTAACGGTTAATAATTTATTATCCCAGATTTGTCCAATTTTACCATCACTGATCATTGGTGATCCATCTGCATTAAAATTATTAGGGATTACTTGACCTTTTGCATAAGTCCAAGATCCACTAGGACCATCTGCCCAGAATTGATAATAAGGAACACCATCAGCAAGAGAAATAACGTATGAATTGTTTTTGGTATAGTTTACACTAACATCCCAATTCCAATCTTTGTTGGTTAAAACTGTTCCTGCCAATTGTAATTCTATACCTTGACTGCGTACCAAACCAGCATTGATTTGACGGCTAGTATATCCAGAAGATGGGGGAGTGCTAATACCTAACACTTGGTTTTTGTTATCTGATTGATAAACAGTTCCTTCAAATCTTAAACGATTTTTAAGGAAAGCAAGATCAATACCAAGCTCTGTAGAGGTAGCTTGTTCAGGCTTTAATGCAGGGTTCTTTAAAGAACCTGGAACTGATTGAAGGATGGTAGAGCCAAAGCTTCCAAATCCAAGTGTTCCATATAAATTGTATGGATCGGTATCCTTACCTACATTAGCATAACCTCCGCGAACTTTCACTAAATCCACTGATGAACCAAAGTTGATCATTTTATTGACGATCAAACTTAGGGAAGCTGATGGATAAAAGTAGCTATTCGCATTAGATGGCAAAGTACTTGACCAATCGTTTCTCCCCGTTACGTCTAAATAAGCCATATCCTTGTAGCCGACAGTTGCCGTACCATACACACTATAAATTGCTTTTTGAGAAGAATAGCCATTTGCTCTGATACCTGTAGAACTAACATTTGATAAATTGAAAAGTTCTGGAGCAATTATACCCACTCCTGATTGAGAGTAGCTTTGTTGACTAGAACCATAAACATATTGAAGGTTACCACCACCAGAAGCAGATAAACTGAAATCACTAAAGTTGTTTTTATAGTTCACTAAGAAGTCTGTATTACTTTCTGTGTTAAACAGATTTTGTAATCCATAGTAACCATTTTTTTCTTTGTATAAAGACTTTGAGATTTTATTTTCACGCCTTTCGTTTAACATATCTTGAGAATATCTAACAAATGCCGTAAGATGCTTGCTGATTTGATAATCTAATTTTAAATTACCAAATAAACGGTTACGAAGAAAACTATTCTTCACTTGATTTAAGGTAAAATAAGGGTTATTATCAAAATCAACTACGTTAAAACCAAGATCAGCTGGAGGCATTGCTTTTCTCTGTTGAATTCCAGGAGTAAGCCAATAATTTTTCAATAATCTTACATCCACACTTGGAGAAAGATAGATGATGTCTTGATAAACTCCTCCACGATCACCTGCTGCTATATTATCAGCATATGAACGAGTATAATTAAGTGAGGTAGTCAATTTAAATTTATCAGTGATTTTATGCTCAACATTCAAACCTAGGTTATTACGAGAAAGTCCAGTATTTGGAAGAATCCCTGTATTAGCAGTATTGCTAAAAGAGAAACGATAATTATCTCTATCATTTGAATTCTCAATTGATAAACTGTTTACTGAAGTAATTCCGTTTTGAACAAAGTTTTTCAAATTATTATATCCTTTCATTTCTGTAGGGATATAGTTTCCAGCAGCATCTTTAACACTATTCCATTGAATCGCTTTAATGCCAACATTCAGTGGAGTACCAAAGCGGTAGGTGTCAGTACCAACTGCATCTAAAATGTTAATTCCATCTTCACTATTGCTTGAGTTTGCAGTAGTATAAGGGTGATTTCCTACAGTATAGGATTGGTTAGTCTCTAAAAATTTGTATGGAGCGGCCACTTCATTATTACTACTGAAAGTAACCCCTAATCCTTTTGATTTTTTACCAGACTTAGTGGTAATGATAATTACACCATTACCCGCACGTGATCCGTATAATGCAGCAGCACTTGGACCTTTCAATACAGTAAGACTTTCGATATCATTTGGATTCAAATCTGAAATAGCGTTACCATAGTCAATAGTATTGTCACTACCCGTATTAGCACTAACGTTATTCAATGAGTTTTTTACTGGAACTCCATCTACTACAAATAGCGGTTGGTTATCGGTATTTAATGAACGAATACCGCGAATCACCACACTTACTGATGCAGTAGCTGCACCACCTGTAGAGCTGATATTAACACCGGCTACTTTACCTGCCATAGAATTCACTAAGTTGGTTTGAACCACTTTGTTCATGTCCTCACCCTTAATTTCTCCTACAGAATAACCCAATGATTTTTTTGCTCTGGTAATACCTAAAGCGGTTACCACTACGTCTGAAAGTTTTCCGTCAGAACTTTGTAATGTTGCGTCTACAACTGCCTTACCGCTTACTTTTACTTCAATAGGTGCATAGCCTACAAAAGAAAATACTAAGGTAGCATTTGGGCCAGAAGTACTTAACGTATACTGTCCAGCGGCATTGGTAACGGTTTGTTTAGCCGTTCCTTTTTCGCTAACAGTAGCGCCTTGTAAAGGACCGTTCGCATCTCTAACTGTTCCCTTAACTACAAAGTCAAAGTTTTTTGTAGACGCTACAGTTGAGTAGCTTACTTTCGAAGGATTGCTAACGTTGTTATGCGCTGTTGCAAATAATCCTCCTGAAAAGAAAAACAGTAGAAACATGGGCATTATTAGCCGATGTAACACAATTAAATACGGACTTTTTCTTTTTTTCATGATGGTTGTTTTGATAATAAAAAATAAAGTTTAGATTTTTTTCTAAACACGTATAATTAAATAATGACAATTATTTTCAAACAATCGCTTCTTGACTTGAAAATAAGTAATAGACAAATTTATATTAATTTAATTATAAATACTATCAATTTACGTAAAAAAGTCTTCATTTTGCGCAAAATATAGCATTCTTTTACTAAATATTACTAAACTTATTGTTATAATGGTGGATGAATTTCTTTGACTTGGTTGGTTATCTGAGTTAAGATGATAATTGGATATAAAAAATTTATAAAAAAACATACCCACTAATAGGATTAGCTATTGGACCACTAAAAAAGCAGTTTTCAAAACTTGCCCATCCAGTCATATGTAAAGTATCAATATTACCATAATACCTAAATAAGCAGTCTTCAAATTTTATAAAGGGGCTATTAGAATATAACAGATTTTGACTACCCGCCTCGCTAACATAGGCAAATTGAAAGTTGCAACTAGATAGTTTGGTAGGCAATTTATTCTTACTATCGCCACATTGAATACTTCCAATACTTCCAATGGATTCGGCAAACAAATTGGAAATAGCACTTGGAAACCATCCAGCTTCTCGAATATCAAATAGTCGAATACATTTACCGGCAATATTACCTTCATTTATAGTGTAGTTACCTGCTTGGTATTTACCTGATTGTCCGATGCTAATAAGGGTATGTATTTTGCCCCAACTATAAATACCTTGAATGGTATTTCCTTTCTCTTGGGCCTGGTTAGATTGAAAACCAATTCTTGCATCACCACATTGAATATTTTCAAATTTCAGAATATCAGCATTGTTGGTTATTCCATTGGGTGAAACAGCATATAGAATTTCGAAGTTGGTTACCCAAAGATCATGCACTTTGATACCTGTAGAACCACTAGCACCATTGGTTCCGTCATAATCTATGACTACACCAGAACTTCCCAAATTGGTTCCGAAAGAGGCAAAAGGCGTATTGTAATAGCTTGGTCCAACTGTGGTGGGAGGTAAAAATTTTCCTATTAATTTTAAGTGATCTATTTCTACTCCTTTACCTACTTGAATACCCAAGGCAAAACCAGTAATAGCATCATAGGATAGGGTGGTTTTATCATCCCAGAAACCACTTTCGCCATATAATCTAACGGCGACCCCAACATAAGCGTTTTTGTAAAGCTTACAAATTTTTAATGACTTACTAAATTTATAAAATCCTCTTGGAATAAAACAATTCACTAGCCCATTGGCAATGCAGGTGTTGATTGATTTTTGTAGGTAATTGTAATTATCAAAATTGGTTGGGTGAGCCCCATACCACATTACACTAAAATCGTTATTGTAAAGAGTAGTGTTAAGAAGCGTAATAGTGGTGTCAAAGATGGATTGAGTTAATGGAGCAGCAATGATGCCACCATTTATAGTTCCTTTTCCAGAGATATGTCCACCACTTTCAAAACGAACAATAGTGTTGGTAGGAATATCCCAATTTCCATCAATTAAGGTATCTTTTGAAATAACTATATCATTGGAGCTACTGTAGTAGGTTGGAGTAGTTACTGTTTTTTCAGTTGTTATTTTTTTGCAGGATGCTATTATCAATACGAACAAAAGCATTCCTATTACTTTCGTATGTTTCAAAATCTTGAATTTATTTGACTAGATTTTCTTAAGAATTATAAC
>CANCRO010000025.1 GCA_947380605.1 Chitinophagaceae bacterium | reverse complement strand
ATAATTTCCAAGGCAAGCGCGCGCATAATCGCTGGAGGAGCTGCTTCATCAACAAAATGAAATCCATTTTCTCCAGTCTGGGCTATCATTTCCTCTATACGATCGCAAAGCAAAGAGGCGGTGATCGGTTCATATAATTTAATATAATCTAGCGAAATATCGCAAAAAGTACATTTACCCCAATAGCAACCATGCGCCATGGTTAGCTTATTCCATCTTCCATTACTCCATAAGCTATGCATAGGATTAACGATCTCAATAGCAGATATATATTGATCCAATAAAAAATCACTGTAATCGGGAGTACCCACCTGTCCCTGCTTATAATCAGTACAAGCGGTATTATTGATATAAATTAATTTTCCATCCACCATTGTAAAACACCTTTTCAAAGAGGTGACTGGAATTTTTTCTTGTAGATAATGGATCAAATTTTCAATGGGTGCTTCACCATCATCTAAAGTAATGAAATCATAAAATTCGAAAACACGAACATCAGACAAGGACCTTAATTCTGTATTGGCAAAGCCTCCACCCATCGCTACTTTAATTGAAGGGTAATGTTTTTTAATCCATTGTGCACATCTCAAGGAAGCATATAAATTTCCAGGAAAAGGAACTGAAATAGCTACCAATAGCGGATTTACATTTTCAATCTTAGTTTTTAAAATTTTTAATAGCACCTCATCAATGTAACTATTAGGTTGTTGCATAGCCTCATATAGTTCATCAAAACTATTGGCTGACCTTCCTAATCTTTCTGCATATCTACTAAATCCAAAATGAGGATCAATACATTCTTTAATCAAGTCTGACAAATCTTCTAGATACATGGTAGCTAAGTGCTTGGCACGATCTTGAACACCCATATTACCAAAGGCCCAAACTAAATCATCCAATTGAGCAAAGCGACTTGCTTCTGGGAGATAATTTCTTTTAGTAATCAAGTGAGCGAGTGTAGGATTTTTACCTTGCAAAAAAAGAATTACCGCATCAATAGATTGGATATAATCATTTTGAAGCGCTATTATTCTAACTGCATTTTCTGACCGCTCCCTTTGTTCACCGTTTTGAATACAATCAAATAAATGCAGCAATCCCTCTTTCGAGAAAATAGCTAACATTACTTCAATTCCAAGATCAGATTGAAAAGAAGAAATACCCTTAGTATTTAGAAACCCTTTCAAATAAGCAGTTCCCGGATAAGGAGTATTGAGCTGTGTAAATGGAGGTGTTATAAAATAAACAGTTGCACTCAAATGATTCAATTTAGAAAGCAAAAATATTGCTTAATAATTAAACGGCCTGCTTTTAAGTTATGGCCCTATGACAAGGAGAGATAATTAATATTGAAAGAAATGAAGTGGGCCGAACTAAGAATTAATAAATTCTTTTCTTATGATGAAGATACTTTTCATTAATAACCTGACTCATCGGCTTATCCATCAATTTACTTTCTATCCAAGAAATAATATCTAGATAGGCAAAAGATCGAGTTTGAAAGCGATTTTTTTCTAATTTCTTCAAACTGACCAGTAATTCCTGAAAGGCTGGTTTTAATTTTTGGCGATGTACTTGAAAAGAATTCCTCAAAAATTTAAACATTTCCTGCTCTACTATAGTTAAATTTTCTTTTTTTGACATAAATCGATAAACCGATCGTATGAGGGAATCTATAATTTCAAAATTCCCTAATTCATAATGTGCCATCAAATGCATTAAGCGGGCATAGCATTGCAAATCATCTCGCAATGAATCGTTACCATAAATAATTTTCTGAAGATAATCTATAGAGATATCAAAGTCCCCATTTCCAAAATACAAAGAAGCTATCTTATAATTGAAAACTAATATTCGATGGCTATCAAGAAATAATGAATACTCTTTCAATTTAGATTCAATCAATGGAACTTCCTTTAAACCCTGAGCGAAAGTACCCAACATAATATGTTGATTGATTAAGGCACTAGTGATGTATACAAAAGTCTGAATCCGATGATTATCATGTTGAACAGCTACCGAAGTCTTTGAGAATTTTTTAAAATGCTGCAGATCAATTTCAAATTTTTGATAATTCTTTAAATCAAAATGAGCATTGAGTAAATTATGAAGCCCTTTAATATAGTAGCCAGTTTCAACTCTAATCATTAAAGGGTTTTCATGAAAAATAGCCACCCATTTTTGAGCATACCGATAGTACATTAAAAAATCTTGTCGAATAAAAGCATACCAACAGTAACTTTGATATAAATACATTCTTTCGTAAAATCCTGTTTGCAAATGTGCATTAACAGGAAGATTACTTTTCAAGAATTTTTTCACCCCAATTTCATCTTTTTCATTTCGTGCATGACCATTTTTAATATACCAACTATATAAGCGAAGCGCTAAATTAGAGAGCCTAGCAACCATATCCACCCTAGCGTTTACCTCCACCGCTTCTGAGGACAAAAGCTCCCCCCTATCCTGCATGGTTCTTGAAATATGCAATGATTCAATTTTCTTTTCCCAAGAAATCACTTGTGTTAAAAAATTAAATTTATTATGATGCTTCGCTGTTTCTTTTAATTTTTCTAAAATTTTTAAACTCTGTAAATACAACCCTTTATTATACAAAATTCTAGCATGATCTAATTGTTCATTGAGCTGCATATCAATACTATCAGCACTTTTTAAAATCCTTAAACTTGCTAACAATTGTTTATAGAGATGTACTTTGATATTGGATAACTGAGGTTTTCGAATAGAAGAAAGTTTTTTAAGCAAAACAGCTTCGTCATATTCATGCAATTTGTCAAGTGCATCAAATAGTTCGACAATTTTTAAATTTTCATTCCCAGAACTCCTTTTAATAAAGAGCTTAAAATTTCTTTTTTCAGCTTTCTCAAGCGATTGAATTAGTTGAAATAAAGAATCTGTGAATCGAGTAAGCATTTTTTAAATATTTTCTATTCGCTATTAGAATTTTATATCCCCTTCTTCACTAAAAAAACCCCCTCTCTCAAATTACTTAGAGTCAATAGTAAATTTAAAAGAAAACAGTTGCAAATATTTCATAAAGCAGACAACCCAGGGAAAGGAGATGAAGTATTCGTAATTGGAGACAAAAATACGATTTTCAAAAAGGTTTTCCCTATCAATCTCCTTCACAGCAATAAGTTTTTTAAATTAAACAGGCTGAATTTTCAGCATTTTATTTTAAAGTGCAAATTATTGTAATATAAATAGGAGAATTTCTTGTTTTAAATTATAAACAGAAATAAAAGATGGACTTACCTTTGAAAAAAGGCTTACCAATAAACAAACAAAATGATTGACTCTTTTGTAATACAATCATCTTAGTCATCTAATTATTATGGTTCAATTATATAATTTCATTGCTTCTTGGCAGTTATTTCCTGAAAAAGGCACTTATGAATATGGCGAAAGGCCAAAATCTGGAATCTATAAAATTGAAACGACCTCCAACAAAAAGGAGTTTTCCATCAGCATCAATTGGGTAACCCTTGAAAATAATGCATTCAACTCTTCCTACAAACTACTTTCAGATGGAGCCCCTGTTCCATTTGAAGATAAAACAATTGCTGAAGAAGTAAAAGCGATTTTTATTGACGCCTTGAATTTTGAAATTCATTTTTTAAAAAATGGAGAATCTATTCTAATCGTTGTCAATGAATTACTGCCAAATGGATATTTAAAAGTAATTCAAAAAGGCAACCGGTTGGATGGAACTGCTTATTCCAATACTGAAATATACCACAAGCAATTAAGTGTAATGCCCTATTCCACTTCGGTGAGTGGGGCGGTAATTAAAGCCACGGAAGAAGGTGTCATTCGTCACAAGGCCCTTACTGCAATGGAAGAGCAAACGAATATGCAACTTGACCAAATTCGAAAACAAATTGAATTATTGGCCATTCAAGCACAGGAAATACAGATGCGTAAAGAGCTCAGTATGATTATTTATGGTGCTAAACTTAGTTTTGTTCCTGTAATAGGACATACCTATTTTTTATATGAAAAAGCAGATGCTTCCCATGTACTTTCTTTGATCAGTTCGAAAGAATATGGAGGCGGGGCAGGCCCTTACAAGAAATTTGTAGCGCCAGTAAAACTATTAGCAGATCATACTTGGATAGAGGTATAAGCTATTCATTTACTTTACCCATGGCAGCCTGCTTCATTTTATGAGCTGTCTCTGCACCTAAGTATTTTTCGATTCTTTTCTCTACCAAATAAATCAAAGGAGTAAGTAAAATAGCCATGGTGAATTTATAGGCATAATTAACTAAACAGATAGCCAATACCAATTGCCAGCTCCAATCTTTCCCAATTTTAAAGGCAATAAAGAGTACAATAAAACTATCTACTAACTGAGAAATCAAAGTAGAGCCTGTTGCCCTCAGCCATACTTTATTTTCACCGGTATGCTTCTTGATTTTATGAAATACAGTTACATCAACTAACTGACTTACTAAAAAGGCAAACAAACTGCCGAATATAATCCACATCCCCTGTCCAAAAATACCATTGAATGCCTTACTCATATCAGGTATACCATCTGCTATTCCAGTACCATACCAAAAATCTGCTGGAGGTACTGCCATAGCAAAATAAAACATAATGAATCCATAAGCAATTAAAGCAATTGCTGTATAGGAAATTCTCTTGACCGCCTTAGGTCCAAAATACTCATTGACAATATCAGTAACCACAAACTCTAGCGGCCACAACAGAACACCACAAGTGAGGTTAAAGGCAAGGTTTTTTTGACCGAATAAAGTAAAATTGGATGGAGTCCAACCTAACAACTTTTCAAGAGAAAAAATCTTACCTCCTATACATTCGGCAATGAGTGCGTTTGCTACAAAAAAGGCAGTAAAAAAAATAAACAATTTGGTAGGCTTGTCCTTTAAAATATTATGTATCATTTTACTATTAATAGATTAAAAAATAATATAGTTGAATTAATAAAAATAGGAAATTAACGATTACTAACCATTGAGCAATAGCAAGTGGTTTTTTAAAAATAAATAATACCGCTGTAATAAGATTAAAAATTAAATTCAAAAAAATAGCGAATTGTCCTAAAATAACTAAGCTGCCTGTAATAAAAGGCAAGGGTAAAATGCCATTTGCTGAACTAGCCTTTTTATTAGAAAGCTCGATAAAACTAAGGGCTATAAATACTAAAAAACTAAGATTGCAAATAAAAGTGATTTTGGAAAAAAATTTCATACTTCAGGTAATTGGAATGAATACGATTTTGCTAATCTAGGGACGATACATCAAATGAAGAATCAATTTCACTATATCTTTAATTATCTAGCCATTTTTTCCTGTCAACATTGGAACAAAAGAAAATTGTTCAAATGCCTCCTCACTAATAGAGCCATCTTCATTTTTAGTGATTCTAAGCATACGCTGTTGTTCTCCTTCATCAACGGGTATCACCATTTTACCCCCTATTTTTAATTGCTCAATCAATTTAGGAGGAATTACAGGGGCAGCCGCAGTAATGATCACTTTATCAAAAGGGGCATAAGTAGGTAGTCCTTCAAATCCATCTCCATAAAAAAATTTGAGGTTAGGATATTTTGTTTTAAAAATAAACTCTTTAGTTTTTTCAAATAATAATTTATGCCTTTCGATAGTGAAAATTTTAGCTCCCATTTCAGCCAAAACAGTTGCCTGATAGATACTACCAGTTCCTATCTCCAATATTTTATCATACGGTTTTATTTGTAATAACTGTGTTTGATAAGCAACAGTGTAGGGATGTGAAATGGTTTGTCCTTCGCTAATTGGAAAGGATCGATCCTCATAGGCGATCTCATCAAATGCACTATCTAAAAAAAAGTGACGGGGAATATTATTCATCGCAGTAAGAACCTCTTCATCTGTGATTCCCTTTTCTCGAAGCAGATCAATTAATTTTTTTCTTAGTCCCTTATGTCGGTAAGTATCTTCGTATTTTATCATATGATCACCTCAGTACTAATTTTATAAATTTTTCTAGTTAATACGCTTTATGCTACAAAACATTTGAGACGCCTTATAAAATAAAGATGCTTTAATTCACCTAATTGCAATCTTATTGTAAACCAATTTCACTTACAATTCTTGCAATTTTATTAGTACAAATTTTTTCTGCTTCCAAAAATCCATCCTTATTATCAAGTGTTGTATTCACACTGAAATAAAATTTTATTTTAGGTTCTGTTCCACTAGGTCGTGCAGAAATTTTAGTACGATCGCTTAATACAAACTGTAGCACATTACTTTTAGGCAGATCAATTTTCCAAGTTTTACCAGTCTGTAAATTTTTACCTATTTGCAATTCATAATCTAGTAATTCAGCAACCGCTACTCCATCAATGGTGGTGGGGGGATTATCTCTATACCCCTGCATCATTTGAGCAATTTCAGCAGCCCCATTCATTCCTTTTTTAGTGATGCTAATTAAATCTTCTTTGAACATGCCATACTGCACATATAAATCAATCATTTTTGCATACAAACTTCTACCTTTATTTTTTTCGTAAGCAGCCATTTCACATAACAATGCAACCGCACTAATTGCATCTTTATCCCTCACTTGATTACCTATCATTAATCCAAAACTTTCCTCACCACCAATAATATAATTTTCCTTACCTTCTTTTTCTTTTATTAATGCGGCAATCCATTTAAAACCAGTGAGTACATTATAACAAGCTACCTCATTTGATTTAGCTATTGTATCAATCATTTCAGTGGTGACAATCGTCTTTACCACCATATCATTCGGCATCGCAATACCCTTTGCCTTGCGAGCTTCAATGAGGTAATTAAATGCTAGCACGGCTGTCTGATTGCCGTTCATTAAAACCCATTCTCCTTCATTATTTTTAACACCGATAGCTACACGATCGCTATCCGGATCAGTGCCTAACAAAATATCTGCATCCAATTGTTTTGCCATGGTCAGTCCAATACTCATGGCTTCTTTTTCTTCAGGATTGGGATACACTACGGTAGGAAAATTACCATCTGGCACTCTTTGTTCATCAACAATATGGATATTATCAAAACCAAATTTTGCTAATACCTGAGGCACTAGGGTAATGCCCGTTCCATGGATAGAAGTATAAACAATTTTAAGATCATGCTGAGCCTTACATATTTCTGGATATACGCTTAAACCTGCCACCATAGCTAAATAGCTTTCATCAAAATCTTTTCCAATAATCACAATATTCGCTTCTCCTCCACTCCATTTCACATCGTCTACAGTAGCTATTTTTTCAACTTCCTTAATTACATTTTCATCATGGGGAGCAACCATCTGAGCACCATCATCCCAATAAGCTTTATATCCATTGTATTCCTTTGGATTATGAGAAGCCGTACAAACCACTCCACCCTGACATTTTAAGTGACGAATCGCATAGCTCAATTCTGGAGTTGGACGAAGTGCTTCAAACAGAAACACTTTGATACCATTTGCAGCAAAAACGCTGGCAGTGGTTTCAGCAAAAAAACGACTGTTATTTCTGCAATCATGAGCAACCGCAACGGTTATATTTTCACCAAAACATTTTTTTAAATAATTAGCATAACCCTGTGTAGCCATGCCTATGGTATACTTATTGATTCGATTGGTTCCTACCCCCATAATACCTCTCAACCCTCCTGTCCCAAATTCTAGATTTTTATAAAAGGCATCTGCTAAATCATCTGGATGATTTTTTTGTAAACGGAAAATTTCATCTTTTACGGACTGTTCGTAATTACCTGAAATCCACTGGTCAATTTTTTGTTGAATAATTTGATCCATATTTATATTTTACTTCTTCAAAAATAATTATTTAGATTTAAAAATAGATAGCCTACTAAATTAATATTGATTTTTCATTGAAGCAAGCAGCGCCATGTAATAAAAGCTGACACTATTTTTTAAAGCAAATTTTATATTCCATTAATCAAAAAGAAATGGATAAGCGCTATTGCAACCATGCACCCCCTACTTCAGTTCCATCCACCTCTAAAGTAATATGTTCATCTAGAGAAGTAGAAATCGAAACACCCACATAATCTACATCTATTGGAAAAGATTTATGAGTACGTTCTACCATCACTAAGGTTTGAATTTTCTTAGGATAGGTTTCTAATAATGGCTTTAAAGCATATAACATCGTTCTTCCACTATTGGCTACATCATCTATCAGTAAGATAGACTTTTCATTAAAATCTATTGCGGGTTCCAAACTCACCAGCGTAGGTTTCTTTTTATTTAAAGAAAGTTCAACCACCAAAACTTCTCCATTAAAAATACCTTCTAGATAGGTACGAATTTTATGGGCAATCACTATCCCATTTTCCTTGATTCCAATCAGTATCAACTGGTCAGTATCACAATTTTGTTCCGCTACCTGCAAAGCCATCCGACGAAGTTTTTTATCGGCTATCTCCTTTGTTAAAATGTATTTTTTCTCTGCCATTTCAATAAATTATAAGTAATTATACGAATTTATAGCAACTATTCAATAATTGTATATAATTCTGAAAATTGAACATAGATAATTAACTTAGCTATATAATAAAACCATATGCAATTTTTACCCCAAATTATTTTCTTAGCCTTTGCCTGTATTGCCATAGGGTTGTTTACAAAAAATTTGATTCGGATTCGACGTAATATATTTTTAGGGAAGTCTGAAGACTTGAGTGATCAACCTTTCAAAAGATGGAAAAACGTCTTTTTACTTGCATTGGGACAAAAAAAGATGTTTAAAAATAAACTCGTTGCTGTAATGCACCTGATTATTTACCTAGGATTCATCATTATTAATTTGGAAGTTGTAGAAATTGTATTAGATGGATTATTGGGTAATCACCGATTATTTCTAGCAGTTTTGGGTAATTACTACTCCTTTCTAATTAACTTTTTCGAGCTACTAGCTATCGGTGTTATTTTGGTTTGTATTATTTTTTTTATTAGAAGAAACATCCTGAAATTAAAGCGATTCATTAGCAAGGAGCTCAATGGTTGGCCCAGTTCTGATGCGAATTATATATTAATCGCTGAAATTATTTTAATGAGTTTATTTCTAATCATGAATGCATCAGACCGTTCTTTGCAAATTCAAGGAAATGAGCATTATAGAAATACTGGAAATTTTATTATTTCAAGTTTACTAGTTCCCATTTTTAGCGATTTACCCATCAACACCTTAGTTGCAATCGAAAGAACCAGCTGGTGGATGCATATTATTGGAATCTTTACATTTTTAAATTATTTACCTTACAGCAAACACCTTCATATAATCCTTGCTTTTCCTAACGCCTATTTTGCTAGGCTATATTCCAATGGTAAAATGGACAATATGCCATTGGTGCAAAATGAAGTAAAATATATGATGGAACCTGCCCTTGCACCATCAGGAGAATCTACGGTAATGCAATTCGGAGCTAAAGATGTTTTTGATCTAAGTTGGAAAAATTTACTCGATGCGTATAGTTGCACAGAATGCGGTAGATGCAGTTCGGTATGTCCGGCTAACCAAACAGGGAAACTTTTAAGTCCTAGGAAAATAATGATGGATACAAGGGATCGACTGCAGGAAGTGGGTAAAAACATAAATAATAATAAAAGCTTTTTACAGGATGGAAAAACACTGTTACAGCATTATATAACGGTTGAAGAATTGAGAGCTTGTACTACCTGTAATGCCTGCGTAGAAGAATGTCCAGTTAGTATCAATCCGCTTGACATTATTTTAGAATTAAGACGCTCCCTAATTATGGAAGACAGTAATGCACCCCAAGAATGGAATAGTATGTTTAGCAATATAGAAAACAATTTTGCACCTTGGAAGTTTAGTCCTGAGGAACGAGATAAATGGACGGAAGATTTAAATAAAGAAAGCTAATTAGAAGTAGACCTTTTTTTATATAGTTTTAATTCTCCTCAGAGAACTTGGACACTGCATCTTTTTTTCTGAGCATCTTCACCAATTGAATCAATGCAGTTAAAGTAAAAATAACTCCAATCACCCAGTTAAGGTATTGCTGGCTGTTAGCAATTCGCTGAACCATCCATTTGCCACCAAATATAAAAACGCAGTTTCCCAATAAGGTGCCTATTCCTATGCCAACTATATAACTATTGTAATCAAATGCAGTAGTCTTTAATATTTTTTTCGAAAACAATACTGTACTCCAGCCAAACCAAAAAGGAATCTGAACAGGATTGATTGCGCACATAAACATACCCAAATAAAAACGATGCAAATTGAAATTTAAAAGTACATTTTTACTGTTCTCATCCGACTTAATTGCAGCAATAAAACTTCCCGTTGCTAATGCCAGAATAATAGTCAAAGTAATCCATTCCATTGCTTTCATCAAGCGCTGTTGCTTTCTGACCCAATCAATTCCAACCAATGAGATACGCACATAAACCATCTCAACCAGCAAAGAACCTAATGAAAACCAGATGGCATTTTGAACGCTTTCCTGAATGCCAATTTGCATAGCAGCTACATTCAAGGTTCCTAAAGGCAATGAACCAAGGAAGCTAATCAGTAAACCCCAGAAAAAGATGTGGAAGAATTTAATCACCTAACAAAGATAAAGTTTCTTCATCTTCACAAAACTAAAAATTACTAAGATTTAAATTAAAGAAAAATGAAACTAAATCTATAAAAAAGACTCTTTAAAAAATGTCTACTTTCCTAATTGAAGTTGAGTTACCAATATTCTTCTTAATGTAGAAGGGCTTATTTTTTTAGCGACCATTTTTGCCTGTTGATCAATAAGGAAAAATACTGGGTTGGAATAAGCATCATAAGCATTGCGGACCAAAGAATTAGCCGCCATTTTTACATGCGTATATTGATTAACCAATCGGTAGTCTTTAATAAAACGCTTCCACTCAATATTCGATATTTCTGGAGTATTGCAAATAGCATAAACACCGATACGCTTATTTAATTGCTGAGCTAATAAATTGATCACACTATCCATTTTAGGAACCTCCACCTGACAATGCTCACATTGAGGATCATAAAAGGTGATTACTGTATAATCGAAACCCTTTGCTATTTCATGCAAATTTTTAACTACTCCTACACTATCTGGAAGAAGAATATTTATACAAGTATCGTTTAACTTGATTGCTTTAATTACTTCCAGTTCAGCTAATACTTTCTTTTCTGCCTCTGCTGAAAGAAATTTACACTTTGATTTTTGAATATATTTTTCTACAAAATAAACATACCCTTCAGTATTATTTGCCAAATTTCTACTTTTTAATACTTTAGAAAAGAGGTCCATTACATAGGGATAAATCTTAGTTTTACAATCCACTTTGGCTATAATTGAATCAATACCATTGCAAATTGAATCTGCTCGTTTAGGAAAATAAGTCAAGTAGTCCATAATAAGATCCTTAACTATTGGAGTAAACAACATCTTTGGATTGGCAATAGCAAACTGCTTCAAAAAATCTTTTCTGCCTTCAAAATTTTTGAAATTAGGCACCTGGTTATCTTTTAAATTAAGTGCAGTAAAATAAACAGACAATGCATCTACAGGTTTTAATTTTTTTAGTGCTGCTTGTCTAAAGTTGGTTAATTCATCTGTTTTTTCTTTAAAATAAAGCGCTTTTTGAACAACCGAAAACTTCTTGCCTTGTTGCAATTCAGCATTGTATAAAGTATCAATCTTTGCTAACCGATTTTCAAGTCGTTGATAATCTAAAAGAATTTTATTTTTAGAAAGATTGGTTGAAATAGAGTCCAAATAATGAGAACCGCTTAGTTCAAACTGAATACTATCTCTATCTTCTATAATGAAATAAATTTTTTGCTTTGATTTTGGAAAATAGAAATAGTAAACTCCGCCTACTATAGACTTAGTATATTTAATAGTAAAATTCCCTTTGTACAAAGGAATCGTGTCTTTTGCCAAAAAGTTTTTGTCATCGAATACTGCTCCCCTAAAATAAGCAACACTATCTGCCGTTCGAATTGCTTTTATTTTAATTTGATATTGTGCCAACAATACAATTGGCATCAAACCAACTAACATTAAAAGGAGCATTTTTTTTATCATTCCAAAAAATATTCTAATCTAAAATTAATAAAAACTAATCGATGGTTTGATCCACTTTTTTCATCTCCAAAATTTGCTCACGAGCGGATTTTAAAAATATTTTACCTTTCAAAAATGGCCAGGGTAAAATACCCTGTTGACGATTATATTTACTTATTTCATACAAGGCTTTCCAATGTTTAAGTATTTCTTTATAGGCACCCAGTAAAGTATAACCCGTATCATAAAAATGATTAGGCTCGGCCCCACAACCATTAAATTCTAAAATAGTAAAATTTTTACCTTCCTTAAAATCATCTACACTATTACACATGATATCGTACCGGCCATAAAAAAAATCATTTATCCCTAAGCTAATTTCATCAAAAATTGTTACTAATTGATCATCAATATGATCCTTAAGATCGATAAAATGAGCTCCCCTATTATGATTAGCAGCATAACTCAACATATATTTTTCCCCTGCTGGCAATACCTTGTCCCAATTATCCTTATGTTTATTATAAAGTTCACCTACTCTTCCGGCTCCCTTATTATTTTGTTCAATCAGATAGGATAAACTATGATAGCCATCACCAACCACTTGTAAAGGGATTTTATGTAAAAAACCAGTCACCATTCCTTTTTTTGATTTAGGATGGCGAATATAAAAGACACTCACCTCCATTGGATAAGTAACTAAATTTTGAACAATATATTCCCAAGGCATTTGTGCATGATAATTTCTAAAGGCTTCCTCATTATCAATTTTTCTTAACAAAATACCCTGACAACCCACTTCAGGTTTTACAATGAAAGGAAAAACAATTTTAGATTTCACCAAACGGTCTAGCAAGATTGAAAAATCTTCATTCGGTATAACATTACAAGTAGCAGGATAAAGATGAGCGGGTAATAAATCATACATCTCTTTTTTAGGTTCCCCTTCCATGCCACCAAAAGTTATTTTTGGATTACTTGAAGTAAAAAACCAAACATAACCAGATTTGATGGTGTACCAAATCCAAAAAAAAGAAATCGGTGCATATAGCAATTTAAAAGGCCAAGCTTCCCAATTTTTAATAGTAGCAAAGAAGATTTGAATCTTTTTCATAGAGTTACAAAAATAGCACCTTAGCTGCAACAATTAGAAGGACGGGTTAAATTTATCTCACCTAAGAATGGGAGAACCTCTTAAGTACAATTAATGAGCTTTAGTTTTAGCGACTTAAAAGACTAGGAGTAAAATTTTCGAAATAACCAATGAGCACTGGTGTAAAGAAAACCCCTACTTTTTGCTACCTTTACCATACTGAAACGAAAAGTATTATGCATGTTCCAACAATGGCTGAAATGGCAGCGAATGGTGAAAATCCTGATATTTTGTTTTGGGTAGGTTGTGCAGGAAGTTATGACCAAAGAGCTCAAAAAATCACCAAGGCATTTGCAACCATCCTACACAAAGTAGGTATTCGGTATGCTATTTTGGGTAAAGAAGAATTGTGCACAGGAGATCCTGCAAGAAGGGCAGGAAATGAGTTTATGTTTCAAATGATGGCTTACCAGAATATCCAGGTTTTAAACGGTTATGGAATAAAAAAAATAGTTACTGCCTGTCCACATTGTTTTAATACATTAAAAAATGAATACCCTGAATTGGGTGGTAATTATGAAGTAATCCACCATGCTAGTTTCCTTCAACAACTTATTGATGAAGGAAAAATTATCATGAAAGAACAAGGTGATTTTAAAGGGAAGAAAATCACTTACCACGATAGTTGTTATTTAGGCAGAGCTAATAATATTTATGAGGCCCCTCGGAAAGTATTGGAAGCATTAGACACAGAACTAGTAGAAATGAAGCGATGTAAAAGCAATGGTTTATGTTGCGGAGCTGGTGGTGCACAAATGTTTAAAGAAGAAGAGAAAGGAGCAACAAGAGTTAATTTCGAAAGAAGTAATGAAGCCATTCAAACAGGTGCCTCCATTATTGCTGCAGCTTGTCCGTTTTGTAACACCATGTTAACCGATGGAGTGAAAAATAGCAATAAAGAAGAAGAAGTTCAGGTGGTAGATATAGCTGAATTAATTGCACAATCCATTCAATAAAATATTATGAACCTTCAATTTCAAGATCAAATACCTGAAGAATTTAATGATTCATCGAAAGTCTGGATCTACCAAAGTAGCCGTTTATTTTTAATGAGTGAAGCCTTGGAAATAGAAACCATTTTGGAGCAATTTGTAGCCTCTTGGAAAAGTCATGGTGATACTGTAAAAGGATATGGAAATTTATTTTTCGGACAATTTATTATAATAATGGCTGATGAAACTGCTACTGGAGTAAGTGGATGCAGTACAGACAGCTCAGTAAGAATAGTGAAAGAAATTGAAGAGAAATTTAAAGTTCAACTTTTTGAGAGGCAAACATTAGCGTTTTTCGTTAAAGATAAAATTCAATTACTACCCTTATCTCAACTAGGATATGCTGCCGAAAATGAATTTATAAACGCTGAAACCTTGTATTTCAATAACACCGTACTCAATAAAAAAGAGTTGCTGCAAAACTGGATCATACCAATTAAGGATAGCTGGCTTTCCAAACGGGTGGTCTTTCCAGCAATAAAATAATTCACCTATTTTTCAGAGGGACTTCTTTTAAGGTAGTTTAACTTAGAGATAGTTGCCTCCAATCGAGCAATTTTGGTCGTTTCTTTTTTAGCTCCTGCTATCCAAGTGATATATTCATTTTTATCAGAAAATGAAAGGGTCTCATAGAAAGTTTTAGCCGCTTTATTTTTAGTAAACAACAATTCCAATGCTGGAGGTGTGGAAATAGTTCTGTCTTTAATTTCCTTTACTTTTTTTTCAATCACTACTGATTTACTAACACTCCTATTGGATTTTTTAAACCGCATGGCAGTCCAAATACTATCAATAGTGATTAGATTCACCTCTTCATAGCCAAATTGAGCAATGCACTCCCAATTACATTCTCTAGTCAAATCGCTTACAATTTTAGATGCTGCCTTAGGGAAGGCAACCCAAAGCTTCGCTTCATCATGCAAAGCGGGGACTACATCGGTCAAAATATCCTTCAGTTGCTTATGACTAATTGCAAATACCAGGGCAAATTCAATTTTCCTAGCTTTAAGCAAGGGGGTAACGTTTTTTGCAAACGATATTTTCACAAATTGCTTCTCTACCGTTGACGGTAAACCTTGAATTAATAAATTCTTTTCATCCTTCAATTGCAGTTTTTCTAATATAGTCTGCGACGGAGCTAATACTTCCATTTAAAAACCAATTTTAATATAAAAAACATAATCTAGACGTAGCAACCGATCGTTTAAAGAATTTTTCATTGGTCAACTAAGAAACAGATTAAAAAAGTAACACAAATTTAATTTTAATTTTTAACAAAACATCATAAAACTCACTATTTACAATGATTTAGCTTAAAAATACCTGAAAAATCAAGGTATTAGGGTTTATAAAATCGTAAAGCCTCAGCCATATAGCCCTGTAAACGGGAGATCCTATTTTCATCGGAGGGGTGAGTTGTCAAAAATTCAGGGGTATTTTGATTTCCACTAGCTGCAGCCATCCTTTTCCAAAATGGGATAGCCTCAGTAGGATTATAACCAGCCATTGCAGCGAAAATTAAACCAAAATGATCTGCCTCGTACTCCTGCAATCTCGAATTAGGTAAAAGAAAACCTATTTGACTTCCTGGACCAAATATTCCATTGAAAATACTATTCACCTTCCCATTATTAGAGGTAAGGACGTCTCCGGCAATACCTACTCCCTGGGTTATCAGTGCTTGACTCATTCGTTCATTACCATGACTGGCTACCGCATGGGCTATCTCATGACCTAGTACAATTGCCAATGCTGTTTCATTTTGGGTAACCGGGAGTAATCCAGTATACACAACCACTTTACCTCCTGGCATACACCAGGCATTCACTTCCTTATTATCTACCAAATTGAATTCCCACTTATAGCCCTCTAATATTTCAGACTTTCCCTTACTTGAATAATATTGGGTAATGGCATTACTTATTTTGCTTCCTACCCTTCGAAACATCTCTGCATTATTACTCGTATGGTTAGCAACTACTTTACTTTGAGATAAGAATGTTTTATACTCAGTAAGTGCCATTTGTTGAAGTTGGCCTTCAGGCAATATATTCAATTGCTTTCGACCCGTTACCGCATTGGTAGTACAAGAGCTATAAAAAAGCACTGAAAATAATAAAATAGGCAGTAAATTTCTCATATTTAATACTATTTATCTGATGATTTTGATGTATCCATTGAAAGATCAAAATTACCTACAAACCAATATTCAAGGTAATTTGAAAGCCTAATAAAATGGTAAGATTTTTGGAGGGAGATTATTTCCGATTGAGTTTTCGTTTATCCCTAGCTTTAAAAATAGGCACTCTATTTTCATTCCCTTTCAAAATTTTGACTATATTTTTTTGATGGGTAAGAATAATCATTATAGAAACAAGTACTGCAAACACTCTATAAAGTATCACTTCGTCATTCCAAATCCAAAGTACACAGATGGGTAATGCTAAACCAGCAAGAATTGAACTCAAAGAGACATACCTAGTAAGGAATAAAACCAGTAAGAAAACGCCTACACAGCTTGCAGCTATTACGGGCTGAACAGTTAAAATCATACCAAATAAGGTAGCAACCCCCTTACCTCCTCTAAATTGGGCAAAAATGGGAAATATATGGCCAATAACTGCAGCTAAACCAAGTCCTACCATCAAATTGGTTCTGTCCCACTCGTCGGTCAGATAATGAGGTAAAAAAACATATAAGCCCACAGCAAAAACTCCTTTTAAGATATCGAAAAACATCACAATAGTACCATACTTTGATCCTAATACCCGAAAAGTATTAGTGGCACCCATATTTCCACTACCGAAATCTCTAATGTCAATTTGAAAAAAAGCTTTACTTATGATTAAAGCAGTAGGTATTGATCCAATGATATAGGCTAAAACGATTAATAGTAGTTCGTTCATTATTTCCTTAGTAGGTTCAGTTACAAAGATACCTAAAATTTGATTTCCATGATAGTTTAGCCCCCTAATGTTTAGCCAATTAGGGCATCTTTGCCAAAATCAATATCCAATCGCCCCGATTTAAAGTTGAAATATACTGCAAGCCCGCTTCGGAGATAGAACTTTTAAGTTCCGTTTCATCTTGTAATAAAAATCCACTTAACAATACATAAGTATTTGAAATAGATGACAATACGATTGATTTTAAATTATCTAAAATTACATTCAAATTGATATTAGCCAAAATAATATCAAATTTTTCTCCAGAAGGAAGGGTGGCTAATTGAGCGACTCGAATATTTGAACTTCCATTCTGCTGAATATTTTCAATGGTATTGGTGATACTCCACTCATCATAGTCAATAGCATAAACATTAGCAGCGCCTAATTTAGCGGCCAAAATAGCTAATACACCTGTCCCTGTTCCAAAATCCAAGACTGTTTTACCTTTAAAATCAATCTCCTTCATCTGTTGAATCATCATAAAGGTAGTTGCATGATGACCCGTACCAAAGCTCATTTTGGGGGTAATAATAATTTCATGCTGTACCTTTTCAAGAGGAGGATGAAATGTTGCCCTTATTCCCACAAAATCATTCACCAGCACCGGCTGAAAACCCTCTTCCCATTGCTTATTCCAATTGATATTTTCAACGGTGTATTTTTGATAAACTAATTTCTCAAACAATTCAATCACCTCAAAAAATTCATCTTCTTTAAAATCTTGTTCAGCAATAAAAGCCTTTACAATTGGAGGCACCTCTTCAAATCCTTCAAAGCCTTGCTGAGATAACAGTGCTATCAATTGCTCCGATTGCTCAGTGTTCAGAATTTCAAAATCAAATTGCAGATAGTTCATGCTATTTTTTAATATTTCAATATAAGTACTTGCCTTTATAAAGTTTTGACTACAAAAAACTCCGAAGAAAAATCTTCGGAGTGTATAATTTAAAAGATAAACTTAAGGTTTTTCTTGTGCATCCGGCTTTGGCATCAATACCTTGCGACTCAATTTAAATTTACCAGTACGTTGATCCACCTCTAACAATTTAACTTTCACACGATCACCTTCTTTAAAGATTCCGTCCATGGTTTCCAAACGCTTCCAGCTAATTTCACTGATATGCAATAAGCCTTCTTTTTTAGGTAAAAATTCAACAAAAGCACCAAATTCTTTAATGCTCTTAACGGTCCCCTCATAAGTATCTCCTACTACTGGCACAGCAATTAATCCTTTGATCCAGCTAACTGCTTTATCCAAACTTTCTTTCGAAGCGGAGAATACACTTACTTCACCCACATTGTTTACTTCTTCGATATTGATAGTAGCACCTGTTTCACGCTGCATTTCTTGAATTACTTTACCACCTGGTCCGATAACAGCTCCGATATATTCTTTATCGATTGTTAATTTAACCATTCTTGGAGCATGTGGTTTCACATCATCTCTATGAGCAGGAATGCTAGCATACATTGCATCAAGGATATGTAAACGACCTTTGCGAGCCTGTTCCAATGCCTGACGCATAATGTCCATACTTAAACCATCTACTTTAATATCCATCTGTACACCACAAATTCCATCACGAGTTCCAGTTACTTTAAAATCCATATCACCTAAATGATCTTCATCACCCAAGATATCTGTTAACACAGCAAATTGATCCTCTTTTTTAATAAGGCCCATTGCCACACCACTAACGTGCTTTTTAATAGGCACACCAGCATCCATTAAAGCCAGTGAACCAGCACATACTGTAGCCATAGAAGATGAACCATTACTTTCTAAAATATCACTTACTACCCTAACGGTATAAGGATATTCAGCACCAGGCATCATTTTTTTAAGAGAACGCATAGCTAAATTACCATGGCCTACTTCACGACGTCCAACACCACGCATCATTTTTACCTCACCGGTTGAAAAAGGTGGGAAATTATAATGCAAAATAAATTTAGTATAATCGGATTTAAAAGCTGATTCAACCAACAATTCATCCAACGGTGTTCCAAATGTAACAGTCGTTAATGATTGAGTTTCACCCCTTGTAAATAAAGAAGATCCATGAGGGGTTGGTAAAATATTGGTTTCCATCGATAGGTTACGGATATCTTCTGTACCTCTTCCATCCAAACGCTTTCTATCCCTAAGAATCATGTCCCTTACCACATTATATTGTAATTCACCGAAATAGTGACCGATTAAGGCTTTATCTTCTGCAGGCAATTCATCGCCTAAAAATTCTTTTACTTCTTTTTTTAATGCATCAAATGCATCACTTCTCTCATGCTTTGCTGAAGCCGATGAAGCAATGCCAAGAGTTTTATCTTGAGCAAATGCAATGATTTTTTCGTTCAACGCTTCATTGCGGTAAGGTTTGGTATACTCTCTTTTGGTTGTACTACCTACCTTATCTCTTAAACGCTGCTGTGCTTTAATTTGAATTTTGATTGCTTCATGTCCTAGTTCAATTGCTTTCACTAAATCTTCTTCAGAACACTCATTGGCCTCACCTTCTACCATCATGATATTTTTTTCTGTAGCGGCAATGATAAATTCAAGATCACATTCAGGTAATTCTGTACGACTAGGATTTACAATGAACTGACCATTTTTTCTACCAATACGAACTTCAGAAATAATTTCTTGAATAGGAATATCAGAAACTGCTAAAGCTGCTGATGCTGCTAAACAAGCAAGGGCATCGGGTATCACTTCAGCATCACTTGATACCAAGCTAATTAATACTTGAACGTCACATAAATAATCTTCTGGAAATAATGGACGCAATGCTCTATCAATTAAACGACTCGTTAAGATTTCGTAATCATTCAAACGAGCTTCTCTCTTAAAAAATGAACCTGGTACGCGACCAGCTGAAGAAAATTTCTCTTGATAATCTACTGATAAGGGAAAGAAATTTTGACCTTCTTTTGGTTCTTTATTAGCCACAACAGTAGCTAGCAAAATACAATTGCCTTGTTGCAATGTAATGGCTCCATCTGCCTGGCGAGCCATTTTACCTGTTTCGATGGTTACCATCCGGCCACCACCAATATCAAATGTTTCTGATTGAATATTAAAACTCATAAAAATTTAAATTGTATATTTTGAAAAGATGCATTGACTCCATGTAAAAAATTTTAATAAAAAAGAATTCCCAACTGTTGAAAAAATAGTTGGGAATTTTATTATTTAAACATGGAGATGAGCTTATTTACGGAGACCTAATTTCTCAATCAATGCTCTATAGCCTGTCAAATTATGTTTACTAAGATAGGTAAGTAGGCGCTTTCTTTGACCAACCATCATCATCAATCCTCTTTGTGAAGAAAAATCATGCTTGTTCACCTTAAGATGATCAGAAATATGATTAATACGCTCAGTCAACAAGGCAATTTGACCTTCAATTGAACCTGTGTTGGAGGCTTTACCACCAAATTCTGTAAAAATTTTCGCTTTTTTTTCGATTGTTAAATACGGCATTTCTTTGTTTTTAATAACGTCTTTGTTAATTTATCTTTTTTTCTAGCTGGCAAAAGTAGGAAAAATTATCCAATTTAAGGAAACAGATGACAAAAATTCATATAAAATAGCCGTTTAAGGAGAATTTTAGTGTAAAATGAACATAAAAATTCCCTTTAGAACTCGTCTAGAGAGTAAATGGAGCTACTGTTTCTGAGGCAAAATAAACTATTCCTCTTCAAGGTATTTTAGGTGTAAGGAGAATAAAACGATTATAATAAGTCCAATGATGGAAGCCACCATGGAGAGGCCCATCGCCCCAAAATTATCCCCATAAAGAAGAAAATGAGAAATCAGGTTAAAAAAAACGCCCAAAACCAATGAATAAAATCCATTTCTTTTTCCCCGATACATCAATACCGAACCTACCAAACAAAGTATACAAGAAACCGCTCCCCCAATGGAAAATTTCTTATAGTTCGCTTCAGTAATATTTCCAATGCGAATAAAAGGGGTAGCTAAATCCCCATTGGAGTAATCTAATACTCTCAGCCGACTATTAGAACTTTTAGAAGCAATCCTATTCACCAAGGTTTCGGCATTAAAATATCCAACACCGTTAAATACAAGCCCAGTAACACTTCCAAAGAAGGTTAATAGGCATAATATCGGTAAAAATAAAGGACGATGAGTAAGATAGCTTGGTGTAAGACTCGGTAAGTGAAGCATATAAAATGAATTATACCCTAAGTATAATATAATTTTATAATATATGCAAGATAATTACTAAGTTCTTTTCATGTATGAACAAAGACTACTTAAATAGCAATAGAAAAAAATGATTATTGAGTTATACTAGCATTATCAACTACTTTCCCACTTTCTGTTTTGATCGTTCTAGCAGGAAACTTATTAATCACCATATAATCGTGAGTTGCCATCACAATAGCAGTTCCATAATCTTTTGAAATATGAAAGAGTAACTGCATAATCTCATCGCTCGTTTGAGGATCGAGGTTACCCGTAGGTTCATCAGCCAGAATTAACCGGGGAGAATTTAATAATGCCCTAGCAATATCAACGCGCTGCTGTTCACCCCCACTCATTTCAAAAGGCATTTTGAAACCCTTAGTTTTTAAACCTACTTTATTCAATACATCGGCAATTTTTTCATTCATTAAATTTTCATCTTTCCAGCCAGTAGCTTTTAAAACAAATTTCAAATTTTCATTTACATTCCGATCGGTTAATAATTGAAAATCCTGAAAAACTACTCCCAAACTGCGTCGAAGAAAAGGTACTTTCTTCCAATCTAATTCCCGCAAGTTGTAACCAACCACAGTCCCCTCACCTTCTGTTAAAGTAAGATCACCATATAATGTTTTTAAAAGACTACTTTTCCCAGTACCCGTTTTACCTACCAAGTAAACAAACTCTCCTTTATCGATAGAAATATTTACCTCACTTAAAATGAGAGAACTACTCTGGTAAATATTTACATTTTTTAATTCTACGATTGCTTGAGACATAATAAATAGCTTTTAAGTATTTAAATTCAAAGAGATCATTATTTTAATACACGATTTCTTCTTCTTTTAATTGAATGATCAATTCTTTTTTATCATTGGGTTCTACTCTACCAATCACTCTTGCTTCAATATTAAATGATTGAGCGGTAGCCATCATTATTTCTGCATCTTCAGCTGAACAATATATTTCAAGTCGACAGCCCATATTAAAAACCTCATACATCTCTTTATTATTACTTCCGCTGCTCTGCTGAATTATTTTAAATATTTCTGGTGCATCAAATAAATTATCTTTTACTATCCTGAAATTGTCTGGAAGATATTTCATACACTTTGTTTGTCCCCCTCCGCTACAATGAATTAATCCATGGATTTTATCAAAATGATTTTCTAACAATTGCTTTACAACTGGCGCATAAGTGCGTGTAGGCGAGAGAATCAATTTACCAATAGTAGTTGTAATCGTTTGATTGTATTCAGTAAATGAAACCGAATCAGAGAGTTTATTTTTTCCGATATAAACAACTTCTTCGGGTAAACTAGTATTGTAACTTTCCTTAAAATGATCCGCATAAAATTTACTCAACACATCATGCCTTGCACTAGTAAGTCCATTACTACCAATGCCACTATTATATTCCGTTTCATAACTAGCTTGACCAAAACTAGCAAGTCCTACAATTACATCACCTGCCTTTATTTTATCATTACTGATTACTTTACTTTTTGGAAAACGACAAGTCATGGTTCCGTTTACAGCAATGGTTCTAACTACATCTCCCACATCAGCTGTTTCGCCACCTAAATAATGAATAGTAACTCCATAGTTTTTTAGCTCATCGAATAATTGCTGTGATCCATTAATTATCTGAGACAAAACTTCTCCAGGAATAATCGTTTTGTTGCGATCGATGGTAGAGTTAAAAACAATCCTGTCATACACACCAACACAAAGTAAATCATCCAAATTCATTACAATAGCATCCTGTGCAATTCCCTTCCAAATATTGATATCTCCTGTTTCCTTCCAATATAAATAGGCAAGAATACTCTTGGTTCCTGCACCATCGGCGTGCATCACACTAACAAAATCATCCGCGCCACCCAAATAATCAGGATATATTTTACAAAATGCATTAGGATAAAGCCCCTGATCCAGATGCTTTGTGGCTGCATGCACTTCCTCTTTTTGGGCTGAAACCCCTCTTTTATTATAAAGACTCATGATATTAATTATACTGCAAAACTATATTTCAATTATCAATAATCCATTAATTAATTTTCAGGTAGTTTTGCACAAATTTATATGACTGTTTATACCAATATACAAGATCTACCTATTTTCAAGCATTCAGTAATCACAATAGGCACTTTTGATGGGGTTCATTATGGGCACCAGCAGATCCTAGAATTAATGAAATCAGCAGCAAAACAGGTAAATGGCGAAACGGTCATCATCACTTTTCACCCCCACCCACGTAAGATTATTGGGATCAATAAAACCCCTATTTTCTTACTGAATACCCTTCAAGAAAAGATCAATTTACTTGAAAAATATGGAATTGACCACCTTGTAATCATTCCTTTTACAGAAAAATTTGCCCAACAGACTGCGGAAGACTATATCGCCGATTTTTTAGTGAATACTTTTCATCCTCATACCATCATCATTGGACACGACCACCGTTTTGGAAAAGATCGAACAGGAGACTTTCAGTTATTGGAAGATAAGGCACTGCAATGGGGCTATCAAGTAAAAGAGATTCCAGGATATATGCTTAATAAAATAACCATCAGCTCTACCAAAATTAGAGAAGCTCTTTTAAAAGGTGATATTAAAAACGCTCATGATTTATTAAGCTATGATTATTATTTTACTGGTAAAGTAGTGAAAGGAAATCAACTCGGCAGAACCATTGGATATCCTACGGCTAATATTGAAATGATAGATGAAAATAAACTCATTCCATGCAATGGCGTTTATTCAGTTTTGGTGACTAATGAAAAATTAAAAATCAATCAACAGGGCGGTATGATGAACATTGGGTATCGACCAACAGTAGAAGGAAATAAAAGAACGATTGAAGTGAATCTATTTGACTTCGATCAAATCCTTTATGATGAAACGCTTACTATTACCTTGAAAAAGTACTTACGTAGCGAAGAAAAATTTTCAGGACTAGACGAATTAAAAAAACAATTAGAAATAGACAAGCAAGCAGCTTTGGATTCACTAAAGGATATAGGAGAATAAATTTTTAAGCCAAATAGATCATCCTACTTATTAGATCATCCCATCATTTTTACTACCATCTCCTTCAACAAAGAAGCATCTGAAGTACCGTTACTATTAACTCCTACGCTTTTTAAATTATAGTCATGCAGCAATAGTAAGGATCTTTCTATTCCTTCATATCCATACATTTTCATTGTTGAAAGTGCTTCTTTAACCGCATAAGGATTATTATAAAAAAGAGGTCTTAATGCTGCTTCACTTTTATCTACCATTCCAAAAATAACATAGAGCTTACTAAAGAAACCGTATAAGGCAGGTAGTATCAATTGAATCGGCGCCGCTTTGGGATTACTTTCAAAGTATTGAATAATTTGCATTGCTTTTACCAAATCTTTTTTACTCATAGCAGCCTGTAATTCAAAAGCATTGTATTCTTTACTAACCCCTACATATTTTTCAATATCATCTTCAGTAATACTTTTTCGTTGACCAATATTGAGCGTTAATTTTTCGAGTTCATTTACTATCCTGCTGAGATCGTTTCCTAAATGTTCTGTTAACAATTGAATGGCTTTAGGAGTCATCGTGAAATCTTGTGACTTCAAATAATCTGTCACCCATTCAACCAACTTATAATCTCTTACTTTTTCAGAATTAAAAAGTTCACATTCCTTTTTAACATACTTACCCAACTTGGTTGTTTTATTAATCGTTTTCTCTTTGTGACTAATAATGAAAACGGTAGAAGCAAGGGGTGCCTTAATATAATTTTCAAGCTTTTCAAGATCTTTCATCTGCTGTGCTTCTTTCAAAAGCACCACTTGTTTTTCAGCAAACATTGGGTAACGCATACAAGCATTCACTACATCACTCCAGTTGGCATCTTTTCCGTAAAAAATTGAAAGATTAAATCCAGCTTCACTTTCTGGCAATATTTTATGCTCAGCATAATTCATCAGTAGATCAATATAATAATCCTCCTCACCTTCTAACCAATAAATGGGTTTAAAAAGTTTCCTTTTCCAATCACCTATAATTTTTTCTACCGACATATGAATTCAAAATTACAAAAAAATAAGCTCTGAAATAATTATAAAGCTTGCATTACACTAAAGAATGGTTGCATTAAAAAACCCAGCAAACGCTGGGTTTTTTAATGCAATTTTATAAATCATTTTCTTTCAAAGTTAGCACAACAATTAGAACCCAATTAATTTAAAGACCTAAAATCTACTGGCACCAATTTACTCACTCCAGGCTCCTGCATAGTAACTCCATAAATTACGTCCACCGCACTCATCGTTTGCTTATTATGAGTTACGATGATGAACTGGCTATTTTCACTAAACTGCTTAATCATTTTAGTAAATTTACCCACATTCGCATCATCTAATGGAGCATCCACCTCATCCAAAATACAGAAAGGAGCTGGTTTGATAAGATAGATTGCAAATAACAAGGCTGTAGCTGTCAAGGTTTTTTCACCACCACTCAACTGCCCGATAGAAGAAGGACGTTTTCCTTTTGGCTTAGCAACAATATCAATTCCTGTATCAGCCAAATTGGTTGGATCTACCAAAATCATATCCGCTGTATCATCTTCTGTAAACAAAGCTTGGAATACTTTCTGGAAATTTTCTCTCACCTTATTGAAGGTATCAAGAAACTGCTGATTTGCCGTTGCCTCTACTTCTTGGATAGTCTGCATCAAACTATCCTTAGCCGTTACCAAATCATTTTTTTGCTCCATGATAAACTCATAGCGCTTTTTCATTTCAGTATACGCTTCGATCGCCGTAGGATTAATTTCGCCAATATTTTCTAAGCGCTTTCTCATCCGATCATTCTTCTCTTGCAGTTCTTCTAATGGTTGATCTCCAAGTCTTGGTTCATTGATAATTTCATCTAGATCAATCTTAAATTCAACCATCAGTCTTTCCTTCATCCCAGCAAGTTGTAATTTAAGATCCGTTAGTTTATCCTTTATTTCATTCAATAAAGTATCAATGATCTCTTTCGATTTTTGCTTTTGACGAAGTTCAGCTTCCTTCGCAGTTAATACACTACGTAAGTTATAATAAGCTTGATCTGCCTCATTTAATTTTTTCTCTTCAACCTCTTTATTTTGTAACATGGACACTAGCAAAACATCCAAATCAGCCAATGCCGCAGCAGTTTCGTTAATGCTACTAGCCGCCTCCGTTAACTGAACTGAGCTATTTTCGATTTGCAATTTCAAGTCAGTCAATTGATCATTCTTAAAATCAAATTCCTGTTTTAGAGAAACTAATTTACTTTGCTGCCTTGTAAACTGAAGGTTTCCCTCATTGAAGGTTGCTGTTGAAAAATTATATTCTTGTTCAGCCAAAGCATAGTCCTGTTCTACCACCTGCACTCTGTCAGTCAATTCTTCTAATTGGGTATTCAATTTCTCTAGCTCTTCCCTAGTACTAGCAATGGCATCTTGACTAGCCTCCAACTGTTGTTGCAGTTCTTCGATTCTTTGAGAACTAGTTTCTTCAAGATGATGAAGATTCTCAATTTTATTTTGTAGACTAAAAACAAAATTGGTTCCATTATTGATATCTTGTTGAGTCTGCTTAATTGCATTATCTTTCAACTGCTCATTGAAAGCAATTACTTCATTGTGGCGAATTTCAATTGTTGCTTTTAATTCATTCACTACTATTTCCTGTGCACTAATTTCTTCCACTAGCTTTTCCAAGTTTTTAGCACGGCCAATTTTCTTACCCTCGAATAAACCTACACTTCCTCCAGTAATTGAATATTTACCCTTTACATATTTCCCTGTTTTTTCTAATACAACCGCACCATTACTATTCTTTATTGCTTCTTCATTTTCAGCAATAAAAACATTCCCTAATAGATGTTTGGCAAGATGGCTGTATTTAGCATCTACTTCCACTACACTTAATGCAGGTATAGTCCCATTGGGCTGAGTAGAATTTTCGAAACCTGTAAATTGATCTTGTAAAAAGAAATTTGCTTTCCCCTTTTGATTATTGTCTAGCAAGTGGATAGCTTGCAAACCTTCTTCCAAATTATTAACTACATAATAATTAAGATAAGGCTCTAATACGTTTTCAACAGCTGCTCTATATTCAGGCTTCACGTACATGATGTCACTTAACAAAGGAGCTTCATGATTCCAGTCAGGATTTTTATGTAAAAACTTTACACTTTCAGGATAACCTTCCATAGAATCAACCAAGCTTTTCAACAAAGCATATTCATTCTTCTTGCTATCTAACTTACGACTTTCTTCAGCCAACTCAGACCGAAGTCCTTCGAGCATACTTTGAGTCTGAAATATTTGTTCTTTAGTAAACTCTTGATGATCTTGTAATTGCTGAAGAGCTACTTTCTTCTCTTCTAATTCCTCGGATTTCTCTTTGCGCTCTTGCTCTAGTTGTTGAAGTTGACTCTGACGCGCTGTCTTTTCATCTTGGATTTGAGCAATTGTTCTTTGAACATTTTGAATACTCGTATCAGCAACAGCTACTTTTTTTTCTGCCTCAAACTGATTTCTTTGTATCGCTTGATTTTCTCTACGCAAACTATCGATACTGCTTCGTTTTTCATCGAAAATTTTACGTTTATCTTCAACGGCATTTTTCAATTCCTCCAACTTAGCTTCTAACTCTTCGAGTTTAACCTCATCATCTTTTATTTGAAGACTAGTAAATTGAATACTTTCATCTAATCCTTTCAACTGCCCTCCTGCTTTAAGCAAGAATTCATTAAGGCTTGTCTCTCTTTCTTTCAAATATTGTAAACGCTGAGCGGTAAGACTTTTATCACTTTCTTTACTTCTTAATTCACTCAACAATTCATTGAATGCATGTTGCATTTCCTGCAAGGCTTTTTCTTGAGCTATAAAACTCAATTTCTCTTGCTCCATTGCAGCATCTTCAACTGCGATAGCAGTTTCCAATTCAATTCGCTTATCTACCTCTTCTTGTTGCTGCTGATTAAGATCGCGATAGGTTACATTAAATCCTTCTAGCGAAGCCTTTGCTAATTCAATCGTAACGTCTTTATATTCCTTTTTTATTTCAAAATACTTTTCTGCTTTTTTAGCCTGACTCTCCAAACTCTTCAATTGATTATTAATCTCAAAAAGCAAATCTTCGATACGCGCTAAATCCTGTTCAGTAGCATCCAACTTTAGCTTGGCTTCTTTTTTACGAGTTTTGTAAATAGTAATACCCGCAGCCTGCTCTAACATTTTACGGCGACTGTTTTCCTTGTCTTTAATAATATCATCCACCATACCCAACTCAATGATAGCATAACTGTCGGTACTTACACCAGTATCCATAAAGAGGTTATGAATATCCTTAAGGCGACAGGCTACATCATTCAGACGATATTCGCTTTCTCCGTTTTTATAATACTTACGGGTAACCGTTACCATATTAAATTCCGTAGGAAGTAAATTCTTTGTATTTTCAAATGTAAGGCTTACCTCTGCCAATCCTGATGCAGAACGACTTTTGCTACCATTAAAAACTAGGCTCTCCAAATTTTCACTTCTAAGGTTGCTAATTTTATGCTCACCTATTACCCATCGGATACTATCAATAATATTACTCTTACCGCATCCATTCGGTCCAATTACACCAGTAATTCCCTCATCAAAATGAAGCACAGTTTTATCGGCAAAACTTTTAAATCCTTTAATTTCAAGACTCTTTAAACGCACGATTCAATAATTTAGTAGGACGGCAAACCTACAGAAAAATGACTGATTTTGTTACGCTGTTGAAAAGTTACCCGTAAATGATCAGCACTGTTAATGTATAAGACTCACCGCCACATTTATAAATGTCAATATAAGTCAGTAAATATAGGAGAATGGGGTAAGAAAAGGGGTTGAATTCACTGGGGAGTTATTAACGCAGAAGAAAATGTTTTGCACATATATATTACTATATATTTATATACCAATGCTTAAAATCGGGCTTCATTTTGCTAATTCCTTGGTTGCCTTCTAGTTACCTAAAATTAGAAAAATACAGCTCATCATTTACATTTAAGGCACTTAATTAACAAGGATAAACTTATCAATAAAAAAGCTGCCTCCAAAAGAAGGCAGCTAATAAAATGGTTAAGCAATTTATTTATAAAATTACTCTGCGCTAATGGTAATTTTCTTGACTTTATGATTAGGGTGTGTAACCTCTAATTGATAAATACCCGGAATCAATCGATTCAATAAATGAATATTTTCTGTGTAATTATTCTGTGTGTGAGCAACTTGATAGTTACCCATCACCTGTCCAACATTATTTACAAGTTTTAATAAATAAATTCCCTGAGGCATATTATTCATTTGTAGCTGAATATTACTTTCAATAATCGGATTAGGGAAAACATATATTTCTGGAGTAGACTTATTAATTTTTAGTTTAACTATTTTACTATACACAACTAAATTATTATTGCTCAAGATTTTAATTCTATAATAATAATAACCCGGTAATGGTTCAATATCAAGCCAACTATAAGCAACATTTTGGTTCCTATTTCCTGAGGCAATATTGGTCGCAAACTTAGTAAAACTTATTCCATCATTAGAACGCTCAACATCATAAGACTTAATATTAAATTCGTTACTCAGTTCCCAGTCTACCAGTATATTACTTGCTTTTATTGTTGCATTTACCTTATTAAAACTTACAGCAGGACTGAATATTATACTAAAACGGTTACTAGCAGCAGATAATAAATTGGAGTTTACTTCAAAGTCAACTTTAGAAATACCATCTACTATCAAAGGGGTTAATTTATTCAAAAATTTATCCTCCAAATAAACTACCGAGTTATCTTGTTTCAATTTTCCTGTTTCAAATTGAAATTGATATTTCCGCTGTCGATTTCTTGAAAAATTTAAATTGACTGTATCCCTTGTGGCAACAGATGATCTTCGATTAATGGCTAATAAACTACCTCCATTATTTAAACTAAGTGTTTCATTGACATTACTTAATTTGATAGCATCTTGTCCATCTACTTTATCACTATAGTGATTATCAAACTCAACCAAATTTCCATCTGCCAGAGCGTTTACACCATTATCATTGATCAAAAATAAATTGGTTTTTAAAAACTGAATTTGGACAGGAGGTATAAAAGCTCCTCCTGGAAGAGCTGAAGAAGACTTTGCTACTTCCGTAAATTTTATAGCCGAGCTTCCATTTAAAAAAGTCTCTACAAAAATAGCTTGACTTGATTGAATGAATTGCGTTTGTCCACCAGGACTGGCGGGCGTTACAGTATAAGTTCCAGTATTTCCTATGTCATCTAAAATTACATATCCTCCTTGATCATTTCCTAAATAGGGATCCCATGCATAAAATCTATTATTCAGATTGGTTCTAGCTAGCTTACTGAAATCTACAGGAGCTGCATAAGGATTACCAATCAGTGTAAAAGCTCCAGCGATTGAGGAAGCAGTAAATTGCTGATCGCCCGTTTGTAAATTTCCTATACTTTTTAATGTAGTGATATTACTATAATTAACATTTAAATTATTAGCAGTTCTATCACCCCTTACAAAAATAAAAAATCCTTTATTATCTGAATTGCCAGTAGCGGTTGACAAATTGGTGGTGTAGGTATTCGCAATAGTTGAAAGGGATGATCCAGTTTTTAAGGAAGTATTATTCAGCGGACTAGGATCTAAGCCATTAATAAGAAGATTTGCAGCGGGGCCAGTAACATAGGTACCTTTACCTGCTTCATACACTCCTTTATTTTGCCAAGTATTAAAAACAGATCCCGCTCCAGAAAGGGGTGCAGTTACTAAACGCCATGCACGTCGAGCAGGAAAAAAACGCTCTACAATTACTTTCCCGGAAAATTTATTTCCAACATTAGCTCCGTTATTTGTGATATCGGTTACTCTAGCGGTTGCGTTAGCACTGGAAACTAACACGATATTATCTCCAGTATTGAGCGTTGCATTATTTACTTTTCCAAATGCTAAATCACCTGTAATCATTAGATTACCCAATGCATTCGATAGGGAAAGTCCAGATGCATTACTTATCATTAGATTCTTTATAGTACTTCCTAAAAATAAATTAGCACTAATATTTTGAGGTAGCGTTCCATTAAAATCAAGAGAACCTTTGCTGACATCCAAACTACCATTATTGGTAATAGCACCTGCAATTTTTAAGGTAGCATTCGTAACCGTTAAAATAGCACCAGGATCAATAATCAGATTATTAATAATCGCATCAGGTGTTGAAGATAAAATTGGCTGATTAATTTGATTGGTTATCAAAACATTTGAACAAATGGTTGAAGGAAGCATTCCATCTGACCAATTATTTTTATCATTCCAATCAGAGCTGATACTTCCCATCCAAACATTACTCAATTTTAATGAAATCGAATTTGAAATAACAGAACTACAGGTTCCAATTACAGAGACTCTGTAAAAATTTGAAACAAATCCAAGGGGTGGTACAGTAAGATTTAATGTTGATGAATTTACTCCAGCGTAAATACTTGAATTGACTACATTAGAATAAACACCTCCAATACCAGTTACACTAAGCTGCCATTGAAATGTTGGTAAGGTTCCAGTGGTAGTGATATTAAAAGTTGAGTTGCCTCCCAAACATAGACTAGAAGTAATTGGCTGACTGCTAATTACTATTGGAGAATTAATTGTTACCATAAGGGTATTACTAAATTTACTACAGCCTCCTGAAACAACGATTCTTCTGTAATAGGTTGTTTGTGCCACAACAGGAGGATCATATAAATTAGTGATTACGCCAACTATATTTGTAAAATTGATATTATCGAAAGAGGATTGCCATTGATAAGTGTAAGTGCTTCCCCCTGTTGGCGCCGTTGTTTGAGTAAATGCTATTGGATTTCCACTTGAACAAAAACTTTGATTACCAGCAATTACTCCTCCAATTAATGTTGAAATTCCTGTAACTGTTAAAGTAATACTATTACTTATCCCAGTACAACCATTATCAGTAATTAGCGTTCTGAAAAGATAAACACCCGCAAAGGATTCATAAAATGTAAAAAGGGGATCTAGCACATATTGAGGAGTAGTACTGGTTGGTCCAGGAGCAGTTATCCAATTAGCTCCATTATCAAGACTAACCTGCCATTGTATCGTTGATGTTCCACCAGGGTTACCTGAAAAAATATCCATATCATTCTGAGCTCCTCCTCCAATAACTCCGCAAACGCCAATTGCAGCGGTATGGTCATTTATACCT